>CAWUJF010000001.1:0-32942 GCA_963922405.1 uncultured Hyphomicrobiales bacterium
CGAATTGGGCAAGGAGCTTGGTCCCCATCATTTTGATGAAGTGACAAACCCCATCCGTTCGTGGATTTTCTTGGATGATCCCATTGCCACGCCCCGTTCATCAGGCGATATGTTGTCATGCTACCCCAATGCACCAACGGAAATTGTTCTGAGAAACCCGGATGATTTTGGCGTAAAGCGCATCGGTCATGAAGGCGCATTCAGACCCGGCAGGGAAGCCTTGTGGGATGAAATCTGGGACTGGTTGATTTCCGAAGCCTGAGAATTCAGTTGCCTGCTTGGCAAGCGTAGTCCGTTCTATTCTTCGCGGAAAGCCCGGTTAAACTGATCCAGCAAAGGGCGAACGAGGTAATTAAGCGCTGTGCGATCCTGTGTCTTGATGAAAGTCTCCACCGGCATGCCAGGAATTAGCTGCTGACCGTTCAGCCTGGAAAGTTCGTCATCCGAAACACTCACCTTGACTTTGTAAAATGATGCTCCGGTTTGCTCATCCACAACCACGGTTGCAGAAATACCGGCCACTTCACCGAAGAGTTCCGGCGTGCTGCGCTGATTGAAAGCTGAAAATCTGAGAGTTGCCGACTGACCCGGATGAAGCTCATCAATGAACTGTGGTTCCACATTGGCTTCCACAACCAGATCATCATCCTGCGGAATAATTTGCATGATAGGTGCGCCCGGATTGATAACACCACCGATTGTGAACACGCTCAATTCGTGAACAATACCGTTCACCGGCGCCTTGACCTCAATCCTCTTCAGCTGCTCAACGGTTGCATGCAACTGCTGGGTCATTTCATTGATTTCCTGTTCCACATCACGCAATTCCGTCAGAACCGCCTGACGTGTTTCCCGTTCAATCTGAAGCATCTGAATTTGCGTTTCATTGATCGAATTGGAAATTCGCGCCAATTCCGCCTCATGCTCACCAATCTGTCCGCTCAAGTCCTCGCGTTGACGTTCAAGGGAAATCACCTGCGTATTTGTGACCAGACCTTTTTCTTTCAGCTCACCGATATTCGCCAGCTCATCTCCGAGCATCACCATTTGCCTGGTTTTGGAGGTTTTCAGCGCATTAACGCCATTTACCTGATTTTTATATTGAGCAGCCTGTTCATTTAACTGAGCGATCTGACCCTTCATACTGTTGCGACGGGCTTCAAACAGCTTCTCATGCCCACGCTTGATGGAGTCTTTCTGATCAAGGTCAAAAACGGAAAGTATCTCTTCGTCCCAAATGATCGCATCAAGATCATCTCGCTCCGCCACCAGCCTTGATTTTCTGGCCACACTCTCTCGTAAACGGTTACGGTAAATCTGAAGGTTTGCATTGAGCAATGTATCATCAAGGCGGATAAGGGTTTCACCAGCGGTCACCTTACTGCCATCCGCAATATTGATGTTTGCGACAATCCCGCCATCAAGGTGCTGAATGGTCTTGGGTTTTCCCTGCACCGCTACCATGCCGGAGGCGATAACAGCGCCGGAAAGGTTCGCGAAGTATAGCCAGCCGCCGCCCACAAAAAACAGCGCAAACAACAGGAAAAGACCACTTGCAACGGCATTGCGGCTACTGGTCTTAACGCCAGACTCAAACGGTTTTTCCGATGAAACGGTAGCCATTTCAGTTTCTGGCTTGGTTTTCTCTTCTTCTTTCACAGGCGTGTCAGACATACTAAATCCTAATCCACCGCTCTCAGGTCTGGTGGTGGTTTTTGCTTGGTAACCTTGGCAAGCACTTCGTTTTTGTTGCCGAATTCTATCTGTTTTCCATCAGACAACATAAGAACTTTATTAACAGCGGCAATAGCGCTCGGGCGATGTGCCATCACGATAACACAGGAGCCCTTCTTGCGCAGTTCAATGATCGCATTGGTAAGCGCCGCATCGCCTTCCGCATCCAGGCTTGAATTGGGTTCATCAAGCACCACTAGTGGCGGTACACCAAAGACCGCCCGGGCAAGGGCTATACGCTGCGACTGGCCTCCGGACAATACAATATCACCACTGGACAGATCAGATGAATAACCGTCCGGCAATTGCAGGATCAGTTCGTGAACACCGGCCATTTTCGCCGCCGCAACGATATCTTCGTCTTTGGCATCCGGGTCAAAGCGCGCAATGTTTTGCCCCACAGTTCCGGCAAGCAACTCCACAGATTGGGGCAGATAACCCACGTACTTTCCTACCAGGTCCGGGTCCCATTGTTCGAAAGTGGCATTGTCAAATCGGACACTACCACGATCAGGCATCCACAAACCCACCAGAAGTTTGGCGAGGCTTGACTTGCCCGATGCACTTGGACCGATAACACCCAATCCGTCTCCCGGCTCGAGCGAGAAATTAATGCCTTGCAAGATGGCGGCGTTGGCATCCTGCTTTCTGTTGCCGGCACCAAGCTTGAATACCTTGCTAACGTCAATCTTGCCTTTCGGAGCAGGCAATTGAACCGGAGATTCTGCTGCCGCCTTTTTGACAAGCAATTCAGACAGGCTTCTATAGGCTTTTCTGGCCCTGATGAAATTACGCCAATTGCCGGTTGCCGCATCAACCGGTGCCAGCGCTCTACCACCCAGAATGGAAGCCGCAATCATGGTTCCAGGTGTGATTTCCTGATAAATCGCCAGATAAGCACCAAGGGCAAGCATGGAGGACTGCACCAAAAGCCTGATTGCTTTGTTCAACGCGGTTATGAATTCGGATTTTCCACCAGAGGATTGACCAAGTTCCAGTGCTTTGTGGCGTATCATTTCCCAGTGACGGGTCACATGCCCAAGCATTCCCATGGACATGATAGCTTCCGCGTTTCGGTAAGAACGCTCCGCAAAATTGGCATCCCGTAGCTCCCAGCCCATCGATTCCGATATTTTCCGGTTCGTGAGCACTTCATTGAGCACAGTAGCCAGGATTACGATGATAGCACCTGCCGTTGCCAGGACACCGAGCCAGAAATGCAGCAGATAAACAATAATCAGATAAATCGGAATCCACGGTAAATCGAATAAGGCTGGCAATCCGTTCCCACACAAAAATTGTCTGATCGTACTCAATTCTGTAAGCGGTCTGGACTGGATACGGCCACCATTGAGACCGGAAGATATCCAGCTGCGGTTTGTTACACCCATAAGCTCTACGTCAAGACGATAGCCAATTCTGGACAACACCCGGGTTCTGAAGAAGTCGAATAAGCCCATAAACAGATAAAGCGCCACGACCAGCCCGAAAAGTGCGATCAATGTGGGCACGGACCGGCTTGTCAAAACCCGGTCATAAACCTGGAGCATGAACAAGGGGCCGGTTAACATCAGTATGTTTACAGCACAACTAAACAAGCCCACCGAAATGAACGATGATCTGGACTTAGATAACGCCTTTTTTAAAGGTTGTACTTCCAATTCATGATGCTCCGGTAGCTAATGTTCTGCACATGTCATTGCTGGGAGAAATAAATAGGAGCTTCCAGCCGCATTACAATAATACGACTTCCTTAGTATAAAATGAATGGATTGTGGGATTAATCGCACTAAAATTGTGTGTACACGCGTAATGTTAGGTCAAAATTGACGTAAACATTACTTCTGATTTTTGGCCCTGCGGTCGGAACCAGAACGGCGATCGGTACTCGAACGGCGTTCGCCCATCTGAGTTTGCTCCTCAATCGGTCTCGTGTCGCTGCCCGACCGTCTTTCACCCTTTCGACGTCCGGAAACTGATGGCTTTTTCATCTTTTTATTACCCTCCGCGAATTCGTATGTATTGTACATGAAACATCGTTAATAACGGGTTTAAATCTGAGGCCATGCTTGATTTTTACTGTCATTCGCGTGAAGCATTCCGCTTCTAGAAATCTCGATATTGATACGACACAAATGCCGTATTCAGAGATTGTTTTCATCAACAGTTCAGCGATCTTGTTGCAAGTAATACAGGAAAACCATGACTAATGTAGAGACCGTTACCGAAACCGTTGAGGTGCGCGTGAGCGCCACCCCGATTGCCATGTCCGGCATCATTGTTTCAATGATGTTCATGGCAGCTGCTTCCGGTCTTGGATTTGCTTATATACCGATCAGATTGGCTGAACTGGGTTTCGAGGCCTGGGTGGCATCGGCCATGTTTCCTGCCTTGTCATTCGGCGGGCTGATAGGATGCCTGGTCACAGGTTGGATGCTGCGGCAGTCCGGTCATGCACGCATTTTCATGACCTTTTACGCAATTATCATACTGTCTTTCCTGCTCATCCTGATTTTTGATAATCCGGCCGTTTGGGTATTCTCCCGCATTCTCTATGGTTTTGGCATCAACGGGGCTTTCATCGTGGCTCAAAGCTGGTTGCATGACAGTTGCACGGATGCAATCCGCGGTAGAGTAATATCCTTTTTCTACGTTAGTTACGTGGTTTCACTGGGATTTGGATCGTTCATGATCGGCTATCTGGATGTGGAGAGCCACATTCCCATGGCGATTTGCGTTTGCCTGGTTACCGCAGCTATCCTGCCTGTCGGCCTCACCCGGTTGCGTCAACCCGAAGCCCCGGAGGGAATAAACATACAAATCAGGAAGTTATGGAGTGTTTCACCCGTGGGTCTGATGGGCATGCTTTGCGTAGGCGGCCTCACCATGACATTACAGGGTTTCGCCCCGATTTACGCTGGCTCACTGGATCTCAAACCTGCCGATATCGGTCTTCTGATGCTGATGATGCAAATGGGATTGCTGGTTGTTCAGCTCCCCATGGGTGCCTTGTCTGATGTCATTGACCGCCGCTTTGTTCTGATGATTGTCTCAACAATGTCTATAACGCTTGGCATCATCGCGCTGCTGACAGAATCAAATCTGAATTTCTTCCTTTTGGTTCTGGTGTTCGCGCTCTGGTCTGGTTCAATTGAAACATTTTACTCCGTATCAAGTGCACTGGCGAACGATCGGGCAGATCCCAAAGACTATGTATTCCTGTCATCAACCCAAATGCTGGTATGGTCTTTCGGTGCTTTCATCGTCCCGATGATGTCCACAGTGTTACTGTTCTATTTCCCCGTTACCGTGTTTATGTGGATACTGCTCGGTATTTCAGTGTTCTTCGCTAACTTCGTTTTCTTGCGGATCATGGTCAACCGTGCCGTCAATGGTTCTGAGCAGGAGAAATTCCGGTACACCACTGCGCAAGTTGTGCACACAGGCGAATATTACAATCCTGAAGCGATTGCAGAGGCTATTTTCGAAAGTGAAGAAAATGCCGGTGTTTCCGAGGGGCTGACAAATTAGACCTGGCCTGATTGGTGGCTGAAAACGGGTTTCAGTCGCGGTCCACCGGACGGTAAACCCCGTCCTCATCCTGTTTCAGAACGGTTTTTTCTTCCGCCTTTTTTTCCGCTTCCCGCACTTCTGCGTTGACACGTGCCATTTCACGCTTGAAAGCCCGATAGCCAATCCAAAGCACGCCGCCAATGAGACCGAGTGCAATTAGTTGTGGCATTTTTTCCTCCTCTTAATTCGGCAGTTAAAGTCCGTAACGAGCGAGCAACGCTTTTTCTTCTGCGGTTGTCACTGCAGCATTTATCACAGAAGAGCCCATCTCATCTGAAGCAAATATCCCGTTTCCTCCAGTAGGACGACCCATAAAGTTTCGTTTGGGTTGCACTAGTTTTAGCTTGGCATCTTCCCCGTACCGGTCTTTGATAACGGTGGCCGGATGCCCGAAATAATCAACCAGCCCCAGATCCTTTGCCCGAAGACCTGTCCAGAACTTTCCTGTGAAAATATCATCGTCATCGCCAAGCTTGTCGCCGCGACGTTCTTTCACCATATCGATGAAAACCTGATGAATTTCCAGTTGCAATTCCTTCAGATAATCAATGTCACCCTTCTTTTCAGGCTGGAATGGATCAAGCGAAACCTTGTTTTTGCCAGCTGTATAAACACGCCGGTCGATGCCCAGCTTCTCAAGCGCCTTGTCAAACCCGAAGCCAGCTGAAACCACGCCAATTGAACCCACAATGGAGCATTCATCCACGAAAATTTCGTCACCCGCTATGGCAAGCATGTATCCGCCTGAGGCAGCCACGTCTTCCACAAACACGAGAACTTCTTTTTCATGTTTATCGGCCAATTCACGGATGCGCGTGTAAATCAGGCGGGACTGAACAGGTGAACCACCCGGAGAGTTGATTGTAAGAACAACCGCAGGGGCTGATTTTATGCTGAATGCCTTTTCAAGCAATCCGGCAACACTTGCCAGCGAAAGTGTCCGAGATAGGGGTCCTCCGCCACTTGCAATAGCACCGGCAAGGCGAACGGCAGGGATCAAGGTATCTTTCTTACCAAGTTTACCGGGAAGGTATTTTCTGAGACTCATGAACAGATTCCGGATATGTAATTCATGACAAACACATGGACATGTAAGTGTTGGATTACAAGAGTTAATCCTGCGATATGGGCCAATTTAGAGTGACGGGTTTGATTAGTTGCCGAAGCTTAATCTGCCGGAACCATCGAAAATTGCTTCCGCTTCCGGTGTGAAACTTCCATCGTCATTGTGAACCACAAAACCGGGAACAATAGACATCGGTGCACGTGATCCACGGATACCTCTGACAATCACTCTTTTTGCCGGTTCATTTTGGCTCGAATGGACCGGCATAATTTCAAGACCTCCAAAACGACCTTGGGAACATGCCAGGACTTCGCCGAGATTTTCGGTCCTGTAAATGAGCACCATCATCGCACCCTGCCGCGCTATGGCGGAGGCTGTTCTGAACCACGCATCAATTCCGCCTTCACCCATCATGAAAGCTTCAATCTTCATAGGATCTCTGGGTGGTTGGTCTCGTTTTATATTGTAGGGTGGATTCATGATCACATAATCCACACTTTCCGCTTCAAGACCGGCTTTTGTCCGGTCTGCACCGCTGAGCGTTGCGTCAGCCTCAAGAACCTTCACCCTGGATCGCAAGTTCATGTTTGTTGAAAGAAGTACCGAACGGCGCGCACACTCGGCCATTTCCGGGTGTTTTTCAATTGCCAGAAGATCAAGGTCACGATTGAGATTTAACGCAGCAAGACCGGCTACTCCTGCACCTGCGCCGAGATCTGCAAGCGTACCTGACACACCTTCAGGTAGTGCGGCGGCGATCAAAAGCGCATCCAGACCACTCCGGTAACCTTTATCGACCGGTTGCATCACTTCAAATGCACCTCGGTGAAATTTGTCCTGGCTCGTTTTCAAACCAAAAGTACCATCGTTTTGAGGCTCGTTTTCCTTAACTGCTAGTATAGACATTTTCGCATCCACTCGCGGTACAGTCTGCCTCCACAACCGCTGTACCATCTTTCATTATCGTTTTTTACTCGTCAATTCTTTAGTTAGACCGGCATCGGCCATCAAACCCTGAGCTGCAGATAAAAGGCTCTCATCCACCATTATCCGCCTTGGAATGATCCCCAATGAACCTTCTAAAATGCTCATGTTTTGATCAAGAATTAGATATTCTATGTTTGCATCTTTCAACAAGCACTCCACGAAAGAGATTGTTACAAGATCATTTGTAGCCAATAACTCTCGCATGTTTACTCATCCAGAAATGCGGCACTTTCAATTAGCAAGAAAAGCGTCGTGAATAGAATCATTTGCAGTCACGTTACAGTGATAACAAGCGTAGTGTCGCAGTTGGGCATTTTTCACTTGTGCCAATCGAATTGTATTCTTATGTAAAAGCTTAACAAAAAAGGTCATTCAATATGTCGGGCGTTGTAATTTCACTGGATAATAAAAAAGCTGCGAAAGCGAGCATAGCACCTCTGGTAGAGCTTGTTAAGGCAGATATGGAGCGGGTGAACACCCTCATTCTCTCCAAAACCGGGTCCGAGGTTCAGATGATCCCGGAAGTCGCCAAACATTTGATCGATTCAGGTGGTAAAAGACTTCGACCGATGATTACACTCGCTGCAGCGCAAATGTGCGGCTATGAAGGTAATGGTCATGTTACCCTGGCAGCCAGTGTCGAGTTCATGCATACTGCCACTTTGCTTCATGATGATGTGGTCGATGAAAGCGACATGCGGCGCGGCAAATTAGCCGCCAGAATGCTGTGGGGCAACGAAGCCAGTGTTCTGGTCGGAGATTTTTTGCTCGGTCAGGCCTTCAGAATGATGGTGGAAGTGGGTTCGCTCCCGGCACTTGATGTTCTGTCGCATGCCGCAACGGTGATAGCAGAAGGAGAGGTACTCCAGCTTGCTGCTGCCAAGAACCTTGAAACCACAGAAGATCAGTACATGGAAGTGATCCGGTCAAAGACAGCCGCATTGTTTGCAGCCGCCGCTGAAGTGGGCCCGATCATAGCGGAAGACACTCAGGCTCGCATAAACGGATTGCGTTCATTCGGTAATAATCTCGGAATAACCTTCCAGTTGATCGACGATGCTCTGGACTATGGTGGCAACGCCGCCGATCTTGGCAAAAACATCGGTGATGATTTCAGGGAAGGTAAAGTTACACTGCCGGTACTTCTGGCCTATGGTCGCGGTGACGACGCTGAACGCAAGTTCTGGCAGGACGCTGTTGAAAACGGAAAAACCGGAGATGAAGAATTGGCCAGAGCTGTGGAATTACTGGCCAAACACAACGCGATCAAGGATACAATAACGCGTGCAAGACACTATTCCGAAATGGCGAAGGATGCGCTGGGCCCATTCCCGGAATCTGAATATAAAAGCGCCCTTATTGATGTTTTGGAGTTTTGTATCAGCCGCGCTAGCTGATCGTGCCATGTTTCGGGCAAATCGTGCCCTTCAGGTTCATGTCTTCTTAACCGGAAGGGTTCTAGGCTAGAAACTGTTAATTTTCCGGCTTCGACCCGGGATATTATTGCAAAAACGTGAATTCCACCTAAGTTTTGTTGAGTGGAGTTTTTTAAAAACTTCATGCATGATCAACAAAAGATCGTATCGAGGAATATTGATGAAAATCCCGTTCAAAAATGAAGCCAAAATCCTGGGCCTTATGGGAGCAATTCTCCTGACACCTGTAGTCGGATTTGCAAATGCGGATTTGGACAGTGCAGCAAATACAACGGGATTGTCCGGCAGTTATCTGGCCTCCCGTGTGGCGATTGACGATAACGATGATCTTGCAGCAGCCTTGTTCCTTGAACGTGCGATCAAGCTTGATCCGGAAAACAAGCGTCTACAACGCGATTTCTTTTCCGCGCTTGTCGCAAACGGCCGCGTAGAGCAAGCAGCAGAGCTGGCCCGCAAGTTTGAAAATCCTGGAGCATCAGACAGCATTGCCGGTTATGTGCTTGCAGCTGAAGTGATCCGTGGGCGTGCCTGGAACAAAGTCCCTTCTGCCCTTAAGGATGTGGCAGGCGTGGATCTCGATCGGGTATTGAGAGAGATTACACTTGCCTGGGGCCAAAGCGGCGAAGGCAAAGCGGACGATGCCATTGCCCGTCTTGATGAGCTGGAAGGCCCTGAATGGATCAATGCCATGAAAAACTACCATGGTGCGTTGATCGCTGCAGCAGCAGGCAATGATGACCTGGCTGCAGAAAAGTTCCAGTCTGTAATCGATAACAGAGCAATCATCTCTGTGCTGACGGAAACCTATATCCGTGCAATTGAAGCCATGGTGCGTAACCGAAACAAGGCTGGAGATCATGAGCGTGCGCGCGAAGTGCTTAATTATGGATTGGACCTTTTGCCTAGCCATGCCCCATTTGCCAGGCTTGATGCTGCGCTAAGCACAGATGAAGTCCTGAAGCCGCTTGTCTCTTCACCGCAATCTGGTATGGCCGAACTCTTCTACAACATCGCCAGTGCTATCCGCCGAGACGGCGCCGGTGATACAGCCAAATCCTATTTGCAGATCGCCAAATTCCTGGCTCCCAAATCAGATGTGATCACGCTAGGTCTGGCAGAACTCTATCTGCAACAGCGCAATTACGAGAAATCCAATTCATTCTACAGCGCAATTCCGGAAACTTCACCGTTCTACCGCATAAGCAAGCTCGAAAAAGCCAGCAATCTGGCCCGCCTTGAGAAGGTGGATGATGCAATTGCAACGCTTAAGGAAATCATTGCTGAAAACCCCAATGATCTGCAGGGTTATCTGACAATCGGCGGAATCTACAACAGTAATATGCGCTACCGTGAAGCTGCCGACACCTATGACACGGCAGTGGAGATCATCGGTGAACCAAAGACCCATCACTGGAACCTGTTTTTCAGAAGGGGCATTGCATATGAACGACTGAAAGAATGGGAAAAAGCGGAACCTAACTTCCAGAAGTCGCTGGAACTCTCTGCCAATCAGGCTGAAGTTCTGAACTATCTCGGTTATTCCTGGATTGACCAGGGTATCAATCTGGATGAAGGACTGGAAATGATCAAAAAGGCGGTTCGCCTTCGTCCCCGTTCAGGTTTTATCGTCGACAGTCTTGGATGGGCATACTATCGGTTAGGTCGCTATGAAGAAGCGGTTCAGGAGCTTGAACGCGCTGTTGAATTAATGCCACAGGACCCGACTATCAACGATCATCTGGGTGACGCTTATTGGAAAACCGGGCGTAGGCTCGAGGCTACCTTCCAGTGGAAGATTGCACTTGCCGCCGAGGATGACGCGGAAAACCCCGAAGAGATCAAAAGAAAGTTGAAGGAAGGGCTGGACGTTTCAAAGAAAGCCGAAGCTAAATCGGAGTAATCCGGTTTGAAAACAATTCAACGAACAGCTCATGCGAAGGTCAATCTTGCGCTTCATGTGGTTGGGCAAAGGGCAGACGGTTATCATTTGCTCGACAGTCTGGTTGCGTTTACGCAATTTGGTGATGAGATAACAATTACCGGCGACGATGGTTTACCGAGCATACTGTCCATCTCGATTGATGGGCCATTTGCTGAGGGTCTGGAAGCCGGTGCTAACAACCTCGTCTATCGCGCAGCCATGATGTTGGCCACTACCCTTTCTGATCAGGGACATGAAATAAGCCCGGTCCAAATCCACCTAGAAAAAAAGCTACCGATTGCAAGCGGTATTGGTGGCGGATCAACTGATGCGGCTGCAACGCTGATTGCCCTGAAAGACCACTGGGCTGCAGGCATGGAAATAGACCTCAAGCCATTGGCCGAGCAACTGGGTGCTGATGTGACCATGTGCCTTCATGCCAGAACATTACGAGCAAGAGGGATTGGTAACGATATCGATTTCCCGCCACTACCGGCGCCCCAATATCTTGTTTTGGTAAATCCTGGAGTTGAAGTATCCACGCCGGATGTCTTCAAAACCCTGACAATCAAGGACAATCCGGAAATCACATCGCTTGATGATCTTGGCGCGTTACGAAACGATCTTCAGCAGGCCGCAATCGAAATCGAACCGGCAATTGGAGCAGTGCTCGATTGTCTCGCCGAAACATCACCGCTCTTCAGTCGAATGAGCGGTTCTGGCGCCACCTGTTTTGGCGTGTACGAGACCCAACAGAAGGCTGAAGACGCAGCGCAGCGGATCGCGAAAGACAATCCCCATTGGTGGTGTGTTGCCAGCCCCACAACAATTTCCTAAAGTTTTGGCAAGGAGAACTTATGTCCCGCATAGATGAAACGCGTCCGTTTATTCCTGTCAGCATTGCTGTTCTGACCGTGTCAGACACACGCAGCCTGGATGAGGATAAATCAGGAAAAACTTTGGCTGACCGGATTGTGGATGCCGGGCATAAGCTGGTGGACCGTACTATTGTCACCGACGACGTTGCCCTGATCCAGAAGCAGGTGAAAGACTGGATTTCAAACCCTGAGATTGATGTGGTGATCACAACCGGAGGAACAGGGTTCACGGGCCGGGACGTGACCCCCGATGCAGTTGAACCACTTTTCGAAAAACGTATGGACGGTTTTTCGGAAGTCTTTCACAGAATAAGCTATGACAAGATCGGCACATCAACCATTCAATCAAGGGCTACCGGCGGTGTAGCAGGTGCTACCTTCATTTTCTGTCTCCCGGGTTCTCCCGGTGCATGCAAGGATGGTTGGGATCAAATACTCGTCCGTCAACTCGATTACAGGCATATGCCGTGTAACTTCGTGGAAATCATGCCGCGCCTTGATGAGCATCTGAAGCGCGGTAAATAACAAACAGTTCTTACTCCCGTGAAAGGAAAATAGCATGAGTGACAAACCGGAAATCGCAGGCACTTCTCCTCTACCGGTGGATGTGGAAGCTGGTAAATCTTATTTTTGGTGCACATGTGGCAGATCCTCAAAACAACCCTTTTGTGACGGCTCGCATAAGGACACTTCATTCACGCCGATGAAGTGGACTGCAGAGGAAGACGGAAAGAAGTTTTTCTGCACCTGTAAGCAAACCGGCAACTCTCCCTTATGCGATGGTAGCCACAACCAGGTTGGCTAGGCTGATTAGGGGTGACATCGTCACACCTTCTTGCTATGTGGCAGGTGAAATATCCCAAATTGAAAGCTGTTGATGTGGGTATCATTCTCAGAACCTGTTTTCGTAAGCAGGTTGCGGGGTTTAATCCTATCGATGGCCATGAAAGTACCTTAGATGCCTGATTTGCTTCTTGAATTATTTTCTGAAGAAATTCCTTCCCGCATGCAACGCAAAGCAGCAGGTGACCTGCGCTCTGCCGTAACAAATGCATTGGTGGATGCAGGCCTCACATATGAAGGTGCTAAGGAATACTGGACCCCGCGACGTCTCACGCTGGATGTGCGTGGTATTACCGCTCGCTCTGCCGACATTCGCGAAGAACGTAAGGGTCCACGCACCGATGCGCCCGAAAAGGCGATCGAAGGATTTATGCGCGGTGCCGGCATCACATCAATCGATCAGGCAGAAGTGCGGTCAGACCCGAAAAAGGGTGATTTTTATGTGGCCGTGATTGAAAAGCCCGGACGGGATGCAGCAGAAATCATCGCCGAAGTTATGCCCGGGATCGTTCGTAACTTCCCATGGCCGAAATCCATGCGATGGGGTGCATCCTCGGCGGAGTCCGGCTCGCTGAAATGGGTAAGACCGCTTCAATCGATATTATGTCTATTCGGTCCGGAGACCGAAGACATGGAAGTGGTCCAGTTCGAGGTTGATGGTGTTCATTCAGGCAATTCCACAAGCGGACACCGTTTCATGAGCCCGGAGAGCTTTGAGGTGAAGCATTTTGATGATTACGCCGCCAAGCTGGAAAAAGCCTATGTCATGCTCGATGCAGACATCCGCAAGGAAACCATCCTGACGGAATCGAAAAATCTGGCTTTCGCTCAAGGTCTGGAACTGGTTGATGATCAGGGCCTGCTGGAAGAGGTCGCCGGACTGGTAGAATGGCCTGTGCCGTTGATGGGTGAGTTCGACAACGATTATCTCGATATCCCGCGTGAAGTGATCCAGTTGACCATTCGCGAGAACCAAAAGTGTTTTGTGGTATCTGATCAACAGAGCAACACCCTCACGAACAAGTTCATGCTTGTTTCCAACATTGTGCCTTCAGATGGCGGTGCGGAAGTGGCCCGCGGCAATGCGAAAGTTGTGAACGCACGACTTTCTGACGCCAAGTTCTTCTGGGAAAGCGATTTGCACCAGATATCTTCGGCCAGCGGATTTTCCCACTGGCTGGAAAAACTCGATGCCGTCACATTCCATGCCAAGCTCGGTTCACAGGGTGACCGTGTCAAGCGCATCACGGCCCTGGCAGCAGAACTTGCCACAATTGTGGGTGCTGATGTTGAAAAGGCCAAGGAAGCTGCAACCCTTTGTAAGGCTGATCTCAATTCAGCAATGGTTTACGAGTTCCCGGAAGTTCAGGGCCTGATGGGGCGTTATTATGCTGAAAAGTCGGGCAAGGATGATTCTGTTGCGGTAGCAATTGAAGAGCATTATTCGCCATTGGGTCCATCCGATGATGTGCCCAGTGACCCAGTCGCTGTTACGGTCGCGCTGGCGGACAAACTCGATACGCTTACCGGTTTTTGGGCGATTGATGAAAAGCCAACAGGTTCAAAGGACCCATACGCACTTCGTCGCGCAGCACTCGGTGTGATCCGTTTGCTGTTGGAAAACAACGTACGGTTTGGATTGTCCAGTAAAGCGGATGCTGACCTGCTGTCATTCTTCCATGACCGCTTGAAAGTCTATCTGAGAGACAAGGGCATCAGACATGATCTCATCGATGCCGTTCTCACATCCCGCTCTGATGATCTCCTGATTGTTACCCGTAAGGCTGAAGCACTTCAAAAACTGATAGACTCCGAGGATGGTCAGAATTTGCTGTCAGGCTATAAGCGCACCGCCAACATTCTGGCAGCAGAAGAAAAGAAAAATACAGAAGTGGCAGAGCAGGTATCACCTGATCTATTGAGCCTGGAAGCAGAAAAAATGCTCAACGAAGCAATTGATAAAGCATCCGCCACTGCGCAATCAGCAATCGAGAACGAAGACTTCGAAAGTGCCATGTCTGCCCTTGCGACAATGCGCGCACCCGTTGATCAATTTTTTGACGATGTTTTGGTCAATGATGAGGATACAGCCGTTCGCGCCAATCGCCTGGCGCTACTTTCACGTATTCGAAACGCCACCGCAACTGTAGCGGATTTTGGAAAGATATCAGGATAGGAAATTCTATGAAGACTTGGAAACTTTATCTCTCTGGAGAAATTCATACAGACTGGCGTGAGCAGATCCAGCAGGGTTGTAGCAATGCGGGATTGCCGGTTACCTTCGCTGCACCGGTCACCCATCACGAAGCGTCTGATGATTGTGGTGTTGCTATACTAGGAGCGGAAGCTGAAAAGTTCTGGCATGATCATAAAGGCGCACAGATTAACGCCATTCGCACCAGAACGCTTATTCAGGAAGCGGATGTTGTAATTGTCCGTTTCGGTGAGAAGTACAAACAGTGGAACGCAGCTTTCGATGCAGGATACGCTTCTGCTCTTGGAAAGCCGATGATCATCATGCATCACCGCGAGCACGCTCATGCCTTGAAAGAGGTTGACGCCGCGGCCCTTGCAGTTGCTGAAACCGCTGAAGAGATCGTTGAAATCCTGAACTACGTTATTAACGGAGAGTTAAAAGGATATACAGATACCGCTGAAGCTGCTGAATAATCCATTAACCATATAGTTCATTAACAAACCTGTGATCGAATTTTCCTGAACACGTTAAGTTCGGAGAAAGTTTCTTGTCTCATTTTAAGCTCTTGGTTGGGTGTGTAACCAAACATACAGGGGCAAGGTATGACAGGACAGACGCGCACACTCTCTCCGGCAGGCTCTATTTTCCCGGACGAGAATGGCTTAGACGTTGGAAATTATGGTGATTGCGTATTGCGATCAGCTTATCAGCCAATTTATTCATATGGTGAAGGTCGAAAACTCTTACTCAGCGGGTATGAGGGCTTGATACGTGTGTACAAGCAGGATGAAGTTATCAGTCCGGAAGAATTTTTCACCACAATTCCAAAAGAAGACAGGTTGTATATTGAGTGCATGTGTTCGGCACTGCACATTCGCAATTTCAAGCATATCAAACCTGGCGGTAAGAAACTCTTCATAAACGTCAATGTGGCGAACTACGCTTCTATTGAAGCGCTTGAAACGGAGATTTACTTCATATTCTCTCAATTGCCGAAGCATGGTCTGAACCGGGATCTGGCAGTCTTCGAGATACTGGAGACTGAAGTAATGCAGAAGGAAATTCTCACTCGGATTTGTGAGATGTTTCGAGGCAATGGCTTCCGTTTTGCACTGGATGATTTCGGAACTCAATACAGCAATCTGGAGCGCTACATTGAACTGCGTCCAGATATCATCAAACTGGACCGCTCGCTGTTCAGGACCACAGTCAGAATAAAAGAAGCAGAAAACCTTTTGCGGGCTCTCGTTCACGCAATGCAGGATAACGGTTCCACAATATTGATTGAAGGTCTGGAAACCGCAGAGGAAATCGCACTGGCTCAAGACATGAAAGTCGATATGTTTCAGGGTTTTGAACTAGGCCGGCCAAAACTCTTGCCAGCCAAGTTTGATGAGGTGCTGGAATCCCATCTGCACTCTTCAAAGGATCAGGAAACGGTCGAACTCCGCGTAGTAAACGGATAGCGATTTTACTGTTTTTCCCGGGCTACAGCGCGCCATCCTATATCACTTCGACTGAAACCGTTTTCCCACTTTATATTGCTTGCTGCAGCATAGGCTCTTTGTTGCGCTTCGCTCACGCTTTCACCCAGCGTTGTAACGTTCAAAACGCGCCCGCCAATGGCAACCAATTCGCCCTGGTCGTTTCTTGCCGTTCCTGCATGAAAAACAAGGGCACCAGCATTTTCCGCGCCCTCAACATTCTCTATCAATGTATTCTTGTCGTAAGAACCAGGATAGCCCTTCGAAGCAAGAACAACACTCAGTGCGGCTTGATCAGACCATTGCGCTTCGTGTTCCAGCAATGAACCCTCAGATGCCGCAATCATCAATTCCAACAAATCGGATTGCAGGCGCGGCATCAAAACCTGGCACTCCGGGTCACCGAACCGCACATTATATTCTATGAGTTCCGGGCCGTTTTTGGTCAGCATCAAGCCGGCATAGAGAATGCCCTTGAACGGGTGGCCGCGGCTATGCATGCCAGCAAGCGTGGGTACCACTATGTCTGACATGGTTCGATCAATCATCTCCTGGGTCATTACAGGAGCTGGTGAATAAGCACCCATACCCCCGGTGTTTAGACCGGTGTCTCCATCCCCAACCCGCTTGTGATCCTGGGCAGTACCAAGCAGCATTGCTGTTTGCCCGTCACACAATGCAAAGAGGCTCGCCTCTTCACCTTCCAGAAACGCTTCGATGACCACCTCATGCCCCGCTGAACCAAATGATCCGGCAAAACAATCGTCGATCGCCTGTTCCGCGTCAGTCAGGGTTTCAGCAATTATCACTCCTTTCCCGGCCGCCAGCCCATCCGCTTTGATAACCACCGGCACTTCCATTTCATCAAGAAATGCCTTGGCCGCTTCCGGATTATCGAACCGCTTATAAGCAGCTGTGGGAATATTGAATTCAGCACAGAGATCTTTCGTAAAACCTTTCGAACCTTCCAGTTGAGCGGCATAACCACTGGGTCCGAAAACGCCGATCGAAGCTCTATTCAATTCATCTGCAATCCCTTCAACCAGGGGTGCTTCCGGTCCCACAACTACAAATTCCACATTGTTGTCCTGGCAGAAGCCGATCACCGCCTCATGGTCAGAAATATCAAGCGCAACACATTCAGCGTTCTGCGCGATACCTGCATTTCCTGGAGCACAATACAGATGAGAACACAGTTTCGATTGAGACAGCTTCCATGCCAGCGCATGTTCACGACCTCCAGAACCAAGCAGCAGAACTTTCATTAATCTCACTCCTGAAATTGTGTCCGGAAAACTTGAGTGTAGGTTTATCACAAGCGCAGATGTGACAATCTGGGTCTTGACGAAATTCCACTTCCCGTCCACAGCTTTCTCAATGACCATGACGAATCTGAACGATGATAAAGTTGCTGATGCACTCAAACATTCCTGGGTGTATCACCTGCCGCGTTGGACATGGGGCTATGCGCAGCTTGCCCGTTGGGAGCGACCCATAGGCTGGCAACTGCTAATGTGGCCCTGCTGGTGGAGCCTGGCACTTGCCTGGGGAAAGACCGCTTACGATGTGGGAAACCCGAACGGGGACACAAGCATGTTGGTCACCCCGAACTTCATGCTTGCCTATATGGCTCTCTTCTGGATCGGTGCTTTCGTGATGCGTGGCGCGGGTTGCACTTACAATGATCTCGTGGACAAGGACATTGATGACAAGGTGGCAAGAACCCGTTCTCGTCCATTGCCTTCAGGCCGGGTTACCAAAACCGGTGCTCTTGTATTTCTTTGCCTTCAACTGCTGGCTGGTCTTGTGGTTCTTCTTCAGTTTAACTGGACTGTGATATGGCTGGGTGTGGCTTCCCTTATCACTGTGCTGATCTATCCCTTCATGAAGCGAGTTACCTGGTGGCCGCAGCTCTTTTTGGGATTGGCCTTTTCCTGGGGAGCCCTGGTTGGCTGGTGGTCGCTGATCGGGCTTGCTGAAGCAGAAAATCTCTATCTTTGGGCGCCACCAATCCTGTTGTATCTGGGATGCATCGGATGGGTGATCGGCTACGACACAATTTATGCCCATCAGGATATCGAAGATGATGCCCTGGTCGGCGTTATGTCTACAGCACGTCTATTCGGGGAAAAAACAAAGCCTGCTCTGATCATGTTGTACGGTTGGGCAGTCATTCTGTTTGCGTGCGCCTTTTATGCTGCAGGCGTGGCTTGGCCAGCGTGGTTAGGACTGGCAATCGCAGTAATGCATATGGCCTGGCAGGTAATCACCGTGGATATTCATGATCCGGCCCATTGCCTGAAATTGTTCAAGTCAAACAGCCAGTTCGGGCTGATCCTGTTCATCAGCCTCGTAGCTTCTTCAATGGTGATATTGTTCAGCTAACCTTAGATACGGGCTATGATATCTGCCGGTGTGAGTTTCTCGACCACGCCAACAACACCCATTTTTCTACGGCGAAGGAAGTTAGGGCGGTGGCGCACGGTCGTGATGCGTCTTCTACGCTCTCTCGGAGTTGCCACCATCAGTTCACCCAGCATGTTTTGTACTTCAGTTGGCTGACCGTCGACACCGATAAGCAGCATCGGAAGTTTCAGTAATCGGCTCCATGAGTGCCAGTCAGCTGCGATGTCTTCCATGTCATTTGCAAGTAGCAGCGGTACACAAAGTGAAGGATCCTTGTGCAAGAGCTCCAGGGTAACAACCATATTGCCGGCATTGTCTTCTACAGCGCGGGCAGCAATACCCTCATATGCAGCACTTGGAACCGCAAGACGCATTTCCAGTCCACTTGAAAGTGTTTTGGTGACGATCGCGCCGTTTCTATCCAGTTTGTAAGATTTGTCGCCCACATTAAGAAGGTGTGAAACCTGGTAGGGGTCAAGCCTGAAGCTTGTGCTAGGGCTTGCCCCATTCTCTTTGGCCAAGTTTGCCATATGTGCCTCTCTGTAACCTTCAGAGCCCAATCGTTTAGTGTCGGAGCTTCTGAACCGCCGGTTATTATTGTTGTTCTTGTCCGGGTTGAGAGAGACAATACCAAAACCGTTACCAAAAGCGCTTAACAGACAAGGTAAATAAAAGCTTGATTTCAGCTGTGGTTATTGAAACCTTTCCGCGAGAGAATTTGTTAAGGTAAAGGTTCCGCTAACATGAAAATTACCTCTTTGGATCATTTTGTCCTGACAGTTAAGTCCATTGAAATTACTGCCGGATTTTACAACCGTGCGTTGGGAATGGAGGTCGAACAATTTGGCGAAGGTCGTATTGCGCTCAAATTTGGTTACCAGAAGATCAACCTGCACGAAGTGGGCAAGGAATTTGAGCCCAAAGCAAACACACCCACATCAGGATCCGGAGATTTCTGCCTGTTGACTGATACACCTATTGCGGAGGTGGTTTCGCATCTGCAGGGGCAGGGTGTGGAGATTGAAGATGGCCCGGTGCCCAGAACTGGTGCCACGGGAAAACTCACATCTGTATATTTCCGGGATCCAGACCACAATCTGGTAGAAGTAAGCAATCTGGTCCTGGATTAGACAACAAAAAAGGCGTGCCCGGGGACACGCCTTTTAGATTGATATATTCTGAAATCAGTTCAGTTGAGATTTCACGTCAGCAATGCTGTCTTTGATCAGTTTTGTTGCCGCAGCACCTTTCACCTTGTCAGCAATAATACCCTCCGCTGCGGTGATGGCCAGATCAACAGCTGTGGAACGCACATCAGCAACAGCCTGCGTTTGCGCTTGCTCGATCTTTTGTTCGGCCAGAGCAGTTCTGCGCTTCACAAACTCTGCAGTTTTGGTAGCTGCATCTTCCGCCAGGCTAGCAGCCTCACGCTTTGCAGCAGCAACAATTTCCTCTGCCTCTTTTTCAGCTTCCTTACGCTTGCCCTGAAATTCGGCCAGCAGTGCTTGCGCTTCTTCGCGCAGCTTGCGTGCTTCCTCCAGCTCATCACGAATTTTGTCTGAACGGTCGTCCAGATTCTTCGTGATCATCGCCGGTACTTTCAGATAAAGAATGAGGCCCAGGAATAAGACCAGTCCAACGGTGGCCCAAGCTGTAGCGTCCATTTGACGTCTCCCTTAGCTCGATGCAGCTGTAACCGCTTTGGTCACATCCGCCTTGGTTACAGTTCCACCGATCAGCTCTTTAACGATGGCAGTGGTTGTGTCGGCAGCAATCGTACCCACTTCACCCATTGCCTTTGTTTTGATCTCAGCAATCTGTGCTTCGGCTTCCGCAAGTTTGGCACTCAACTCTTCCTCGACCTTCTCACGGGCTGCGGCAGCTTCGGCTTTCGCTTTCTCCGTTGCTTCGAGGGCAATTGAATGAGCATTTTTCTTTGCTTCAGCCAATTCATGTTCATAGGCAGCTTGAGCAGCGTCTGCTTCAGCTTTAAGCCTTTGCGTTTCATCAAGATCCCTGGAAATCCGATCATGCCGACCTTCCAGAATTCCAGCTACGCGTGGGATAATTACACGATTCATGATCATGTAAAAAATGCCAAAAGTAATTGTTAACCACAAAAGCTGTGATGCAAAATAGGTTGGATCAAACGGAGGAAATGCCCCGGATTCTCCACCTGCTGCAGCGGTTTCCGCTGCGATTGCTTGGCTAATGAACATCAGTTCGCTCCACTCTGATTATAACAAGAAAACAAACCCGCTGCACCTGCTAAGGTTGTTGCGGGTCCGGTATCTTATGTGAACAGAAGAAGGAATGCGATCAGAAGTGCGAAGATGCCGAGAGCTTCTGTCACCGCAAATCCGAAGATCAGGCGACCGAACTGTGCATCTGCTGCTGATGGGTTGCGAAGTGCACCCTGCAGGAATTGACCGAATAGGTTACCCACACCCACTGCCGCTACGCCAGTACCGATAGCTGCTAGGCCTGCGCCGATGAGTCTTGCTGCTTCTGGTTCCATTTTGATAACTCCTTTATGGAAATAAGAATTCAGTTTTGGCGGATTACCGCCTGTTTAGGTTTAGTGCCCGTCCGGATGAAGGGCATCATTGAGATACATGCAAGTCAGCATCGTGAAGACGTAGGCTTGCAGGAAGGCCACCAGGAATTCCAGTGCGGTCAGACCGATTGTCATCAAAAGCGGTAGAATTGCGCCAATGACACCGACAAACCCAAGGCTTCCCAGAGAAACGATAAAGCCGGCAAACACTTTAAGAGTGATGTGCCCGGCTAGCATGTTTGCGAACAAACGAATTGAGTGGCTGAGCGGGCGAGAGAAGAACGAAATAACTTCAATCAGGACAACCGCCGGCAAAATTGCCATTGGAACACCGCTTGGCACGAATAATTTCAGGAACTTGAGACCGTTTTTATAAAAGCCGACTGCCAGTACGGTAAAGAAAACCAGTAACGCTAAGGCGGCTGTAATAATCACATGGCTTGTAACGGTAAAGAAGTACGGGAACATGCCAAACATGTTGATCACCAGGATAAACATGAATAGCGAGAACACAAGCGGGAAGAACTTCATTCCTTCTGAGCCGGCTGCATCTTTCAACATACCTGCCACGAACTCGTAAATCATTTCTGCGATTGACTGTGCACGGGACGGTACAATGCCGCGTCCGTTGGTGGCCCAAATAAAGAAACCGGATGTCAGCGCCACTGTGGCAACCATAAACAGGGATGAGTTGGTGAAAGAGATATCCACACCACTGATTTCGAGCGGGATGAGTTCCTTCAATTGAAACTGACTTATTGGGTCGTTAGCCACGGTATATCCTTCATGCCCATAGTGATCGCAAACAAACGATCAGAATTTCACTTTGTATTGTCTGGACCCTTTTTATCTGAGCCTTTCAGCTCATAGGGACCCGACATTTGTCCTGCACTACGCAGAACATTTAAAACGCCTGCCACAAAACCAAGCATGAGAAAAATGATCATCATCCAAGGCTTTGTTCCGATTAGCCAGTCGATTCCAAATCCGATCGCCAGCCCCACCAGAATTGCCGCAACGAATTCGCTCGACATTTGCATTCCCTTGCCAAGCCCGGGTTTTCCGGCCTCAGCATCACCTTGAAGATTTTGTTGCTTTGTCTCACGCCCAAGGCGCTTGTTCATAGCATCAAGCTTTTCTCCAAGCCGCTCTTTTTCGCCATTGTCAAACTGTTTTCCACTCATCGTCGCCTCGGCCTCCCTGATTATGCGGCCAATCCTTCAAACGAATTCGAAAGTGTCTTAGGACAAGACATTGACAGCAACTTGAAAGCACATGAAATCGAGCTAGTGACACCTATTTTGACAGCTCCAAAGATGGGCGCAACATAGTTTTTTAGCCATTACAAGTCAAGCAATCTTGATACGACTTAAGTAGTTGAAATCAAAGAAAATCTGGAATTTAGACACACCAGGTGTGACAATTGTGCAGGCGTTTTGAGAGATTCCGCAAATTTGTGTCTTAGAATGGGCGGATTCTTATGACCATCCGCCGCCATAGGTCCGGTAAAAGATGTGTAGACCGATTTTCCCCACACGTTTCATAGTCCTGGCCCAACGTGGACGCACATAGGTTGCATGATAATGCGTGGATGAGCCCACATTTGGCAACCAAATTCTGCCGCTTGTGGTTTCCTTTGCCACATGTTCTGCAAGTCTGTACCGCTTACGATCATTCACACGGTCTCTGATACGGTCACAGGCAAACGAGAACTGACAACGGTTGTACCAATGCTTGTTCTGATAGACGACACCACAAATTGTGTTGGGATAGTGTGGGTTACGCACCCGGTTCAGGATAACCTGAGCAACAGCAGCTTGTCCTTTCACAGGTTCACCGCGCGCTTCGAAGTAAATACCCTGCGCGAGACAGGCTTGCTGTCTCTTTGAAAACGAATTCTTCGGTAGAGGGTCTGCTGCCCAACGGTGATCGCCCTTGGCCAGTTTGGGAACAATTTTGACCGGCTTTGTTTCTTTCAGAATGGCACTGAACGGCGAATACTCTTTTTTCGGCTCAGGCGCATAGGAAAGAACAGAGCTTTGAGACTGTTTTACAAGGCTCGCCACCTGAACCGGAAGATGTTTTGTTTCAGGCAAAGCACGCTTTTTCTTTTTCGGATGGAAAATAGCTGCGACCTGATACGCTTCTTCATGCGGCTTTGGTTTCACAAAGGCGAGTACGGTTTTCTTGTCCAAATCCAACGGTGCCAGGAAGCTCTGACGTTCCAGAACTGACCCGGCGGAGAATTTTTCAGGAGCCTGACGTGCAGTTGTCTGTACCACACGCGATCCCTTGATAGCCCGGTTTATCTTTTGTGGTGCATCAGCACGTACAATTTTTCGGCTGGCGGTCAGATTACTGTTGACCGAACTGGTGATGATGGTGTCCACACCGTTGTCAGCCTGTTGAAGATTGGCGACGCTTTCGCCCGTTTGTTGTTCCAGGTGAACCAGCCAACGGTCTTTACCGTTGTGACCAACAAGGCCTGCAATATCTTGATGAGCGATAGACGTGGTCTGCATTCCAAATGCTGAAGCCGACAAGACCAGCGTAAACAGACCATAATTCAGGTTTTTGACAACATTGATGCCGCTGCGAGTGTTACGCAAAACAAACTCCACTCAATTTAACCAGAGTGCCCCCTGCGGATACTTCGGCCACAAAACACTCAACACACAAAGAATGTCGATCTAAATCAACTGATCAAAGATTATGATTTTATCCTTAAAAAACGGTAAAGTGTGTTGATAGTGAGGAATTGCCGCGTGCGGTTAGCTTATTTTGCACGCCTTTTTCGATTGGCATATGGGTTATCACCCTTGCGCATGTAAAGGCGAATAGGAACCGCATCCAGATCAAACTCTTTTCTTATGGAATTGACGAGATAGCGCTCATAAGAGGCCGGCAGGGACTCCGGTCTAGAGCAGGAAATAGAAAAGGTCGGAGGCCTGCTTTTGGCCTGCGTCACATATTTAAGTTTGATGCGTCGCCCTGCCACTGCAGGAGGTGGATGATGATACTGCACATCATCCAACCAACGGTTCAACGGAGCGGTTGGTATCCTGCGGTTCCATGCCTGATGCACTTCCAGAACCGCTTCCATCAGCTTGTCCAGCCCTTCCCCGGTTTCACCGGAAACAGGAATGACCTTCAGCCCCTTCACCTGGGAAATCGCTTCCTGCGCCTGAAGCATCATTTCCTTGAGTGTCTCCTGCCTGTCGTCCACAAGATCCCATTTATTCAGTGCGATCACAGGTGCTCTGCCTTCACGGATCACCAGATCAATAATCTGAACATCCTGCTTTTCGAACGGTATGGTCACATCAATAACGACGATCACCACCTCGGCAAATTGCACGGCGCGAAGCCCATCAGATACTGAGAGCTTTTCAAGTTTTTCCTGAACTCTGGCTTTCTTTCTCATGCCTGCCGTGTCGTGCAGCCTGATCGTCCGGCCTTTCCATTCCCAATCTACTGAAATAGAGTCTCGGGTTATTCCGGCTTCCGGCCCTGTGAGCAGTCGCTCGCTACCGATGAGCTGATTGATCAGTGTGGATTTACCTGCATTTGGGCGACCCGCCACCGCAACCTTCATGATGCGGCTTTCGATAGAATCCTCGTTTTCTCCGTCATCCTCAGCATCGCTTTCAATCGGATAAGCCACGTCTTCCCCGACTGCTTCAACGATTGCATCATGAAGATCAGCCATACCCTGCCCATGCTCTGCAGAAATCGGCACAGGCTCTCCGAACCCAAGTGAAAAGGCATCGTAATAGCCACTTTCTCCCGGCTTGCCTTCCATCTTGTTGGCAACCAGGATCACCGGCTTGTCGATTTTTCGCAGGATTTGCGCAAATGTATGATCATCCGGAAGAATACCTGCACGGCTATCTATGAGAAACAGGCAGACATCGGCCTCGTCAATGGCTG
Organism: uncultured Hyphomicrobiales bacterium; assembly: GCA_963922405.1. Classification (GTDB taxonomy): domain Bacteria; phylum Pseudomonadota; class Alphaproteobacteria; order Rhizobiales; family Rhizobiaceae; genus JAALLB01. Next base: position 25,013 of record CAWUJF010000001.1, read on the forward strand.
CGCTTGTTTGTTCCCACATCCGGCCTTCGAGACTGTCTTCATGTGCCTCTTCCAGCCCGGCCGTATCCACCACATTAAACTTTAGTTCGCCAATACTCCCATCAGCAAACCGCCGATCGCGGGTGACACCGGGAGTGTCATCAACCAGCGCAAGCCTCTTGCCAACCAGTCGGTTGAACAGCGTCGATTTACCCACATTGGGCCGACCGATGATGGCTAGGGTAAAGTTCATTGTTTTTCTTTCAGGCTTTTAGCCGTCGCCTTCAGTAGCTTCCTGATTTTCACTTTCAGGAGCGGAGGTAATTCCTTTGCCGGCCAGAAGCTGAAGCATCACATCAGCGCGCCCACGGGTGCCGTTTGGCGCTTCAAAGTCAGCAGCGATTTCACTGAACCACTTATGTGCATCCTTGTATTTTTTCTCTTTCCAGGCAGAAAGACCCATACCTTCTCTGGCAGAATGCCTGAAGTTCAATCCCGCACCGGCCATTTGTTCCAGACGATCCGAGACCTCGTCAAACGACCCATGGTCCACAAGCAGCAATCCTGAGCGCAAACGTGCCACGCTTCGAAGTGTTTCATTAAAAGAAGTATCATTTGCGATTGTGTCGTATGCTTCAATTGCCTGACGTGCTTCCCCTTTGCGGGCAAACTCTGCTGCCAACCGGATTTTTGCTAGAGCTGGGTATTCTCCAACCCCGTCTTTTGAAAGGGCCTCAAGCATGGCAATCGCTTCGTCAATCTTGCCATCGTTGGAAAGCTCAACAGCCTCAACAAATTTGTCACCGGATTCACCGGCAACAGATTCCTGGTAGTCATTCCAGAAAATTGTACCTGCAGTGGCCACCACAAGACCGACTGCCCCACCGATGATGAGATATTTAAATCGATTCCAGAATTTCTTTAACTGATCGCTGCGAAGCTCTTCTTCAACTTCGCGAATAAAACTGTCGTCGGACATCTAATTCTTCCATCCGTTTCTTTGATTGGGCCTTTTATCCCTTGATGCACTCTTATGCAATCGCTGGAACGCCAATCAACCAGGCATGCAGCCAGTAGCCAAATACAGCCCAAAGGATAAGACCGATCGCAAGTGACAGATAATCAGGCATGGCCGAACTTGCAACAGGTGATTCGCCGCCCCGGCGTTTTAAGGCAATTACGGCGATGATTGCCCATGCGAGAAACGATCCGAACAGGAGGATGCTCGCCAGATCCCCATTTGCCAACAAATGAGCTATAGCCCAGACCTTAATGCCAATCAGCATCGGGTTTTTCATCCGGGCTTTGATGTAACCCGTTGCTGGGATATTACCCGAAACAATCAGCACAAAACTCACCGCCATCAGCAGAACGGTGATGTGTCCCATCCAGAACGGTGTCTGATAAATTACCGGACCCTCCCACCTGTAGCTCCCGTAACCGTAGGAAACTAACACAAGGCCGAAAATGGAAACGATTGTGTATAGAATCTTCCAACCGCCATCTCCCATCTTGGCAATCATGCCATCCCTCAACCCGGGCGCCACAATTCGTACCATGTGCATCCCCAAAAACAGAACAAGGCCGATAATTAACAGTGCCATTGCCTTATTTCCTTTTACTCATTCCACATCTAAAATATCGCTTATGACTATTGATATCGAAAAGGCCAAACAACGGCTAGAGGAAAAGCGCGCCGATTTGGAGAACCTTTCTGAAATTTCAAAGGAGGCGCGGGATACCGTCGAATTGGATCAACAGGCCGTTGGCAGGCTTTCTCGCATGGATGCCATGCAGCAGCAGGCAATGGCAGAAGCCCAGGAGCGTGCACGGCAACTCGATCTCACACGCATAGATATGGCCTACCGACGTATGAATGATGGTGATTATGGCTATTGCATTGAGTGCGACGAGGAAATACCCGACGCACGTCTCGCAATAGACCCGATGGCAGAACGCTGCGTTCGCTGCGCTTAACGGCTGAGCATTTATTCGGCCGGTGCCTCTTTGCCTTCCAGATATTTCTTATCAATGTCAGGCAATTCGCCACCTTCCAGAACTGATTCAAATGCCTGCAGTCGCTTATAAACCGACAACAATTCTACGATAGTTGTCCAGGAATTAATCAGATACTGGAATGAACCTTCAACTCTACCGAATGCACGAATGATCTGCTGCATGACACCAAGTGTTATAGCTCCGCTCGCAATCGTCGGTGCAAGTGCAATGTAGGGAACCAAATTGCCAATTTGAAGATAGAAAATACGCACAACATTGAAGTACATGTAGTGGAAATAGAGCCTGAAATAGTTAGTACGAACATTGTCGAATAGTTCGCGGACACTGGGTGGGGCTGCACGTTCCTCATCATCTTCACCGTAAACCAGTTCTTTTCGGTATGCTGCTTCCACTCTTTGATTCCGGAATTCAAGACCAGGAAGCTTGATACCTGCTGCAGCTACTAATGCAGTTCCAAAAATAGACCATAAAATGGCTACGAAAACCAAACCTTGGCTCACTTCACCTATAATGGGTAATTCTTTTACTTGACTTGATAACCCCCATAACAATGGAAGAAAAGCAATCAGTGTCATAATTGAGTCAAGAAAGTTTACTCCGAGGCTTTCCGTAATCTGTGCAAACCGTTTTGTGTCCTCCTGAACTCGCTGAGAAGCACCTTCGATGTGCCGTAATTCCTTCCAGCGTGACATGTAGTAATCGTTCATGGCGTTTCGCCAGCGGAATACGTAGTGGCTTACGAAAAACCGGAATAATACAGCGACAAACACATAGACCAAAGCAATTTGCAGAAATGTGGCGATTTGGAAGTAGATTTCGCTTGCTTCAATAGTTCCGGGCGACCCCAGAGCTTGTTGGATGACATCATAGAACGATCCAAACCATTCATTGATCATGACATCCAATTGTACGAGGAACCAGTTCACGAAGAAAATCAATGCGGACCCGGCGACCGACCATCTTTGCCAGGGATGTTGATAAACCTTCATCCAGAAACCGCAGAATAGAAATATACTCAAAAGGAAGAATTGATAAAACCAGAAGCCATTGGCTGAAGAGGTGGCTTGCGCGAATGCTGCCTTTGCGGCGTCATCTGCTTCTGCTCCCAATTCTGCCGGAAAGCTGAATCCAAACAGACCTCCGAGGCTCAAATAAGGGCCCAGATTAACAAGCAGAAAAAACCATATCAGGATACAAAAAAGCGAATAAACGGCAAAAGAGCCAAAATACAACCGCGGGTTAGGAAAGAAAGAATGAAACATATTCTACCTGCAAATGATCAAATTTCCACGAACCCTAATGCGCAATGGGTTTGGCCGCAAGACAAATTCAGGTGTGCATCAAGTCACACTCTGAAGCTGTTGGTTTAAAAAATAAAATTTAATCACGCTACCGTGTGCAATCCATCACAGAAGACCGTTTTTCCATTTGCTAGAAACATATTCAACGGGCAGTCACTTCCGTCCCAACCACCGGAACCGGGGGGTTGAAGGTGGAAAGATCCTCCCGAAAAGCGCCCCTTCGGGAGGATCAACCGAATTTGCGCCAGTGAGTTTCATGTTGGCGTGAAACCCTCCCGGCCCGCAACGCCCCCGGGCCGGGAGGATTTAAGAAAACACAGGAACTATTGGTTTCTGGCCAGTTTCTTGTCTCCCCAAAACGCCCCTTTGGGTGGCAAGGACAAGCCGCTCTCCGCAAGGAGGGCGGCTTTGGTTTTTCAAAGCCATTTCAATAATTTTCAGCAAAATCAGACTCATTTACTGTTCGCTTACTAATCTGGAGCACAATGGCGGGGTAAGCGAATCGTATGGAGTACGCTAAAATGCATTTCAAGAATGATGGCGATATCACGCAGGCCGATCTGCTTGAAGCAATTGCTGCAGACCAGTTTGCACAGGAGATGGATGATATCCTTCTTGATATTGCAGACCTTAACCCCGAAATCTGTCCTCCGGACCGGCGTTACTATCGCGATGATCGCGAAGCCTGGGTTTATGAACACGGAAATATTATCGAGCTTGTCTTTATCAAGACCGCTGAATAGCTCGGGCAGTAAATTCCTACCCTTCCAGTAACAGAGATTTCAATTCCTTGATTCGATTTCGAGTGATCGCGGTCCTGCATGTGTGATAGAAAAGGGGTTCAAGAGAGCCCCCTCGCACCTGAAAACCCTCTGATGTGCAATGGGCATCCCGGTATTTGATCCAAGCCCTTTGCGCCTCGAGCAAAGCTTTGCCCCATCCACGCTGGTCTTCTGACAATTCCGCATCCCGTTTCTTGATCTCGGGATAAACTTCTTTCCACACCAAATTCAGTTCCGCATCTGCCGCTTCAAAGTCCTTAAACGCGCAGAAGTTCATGCCCTGTTGCGGCAATTCTTCCGCATTCTTGCAGTTATAGTCTTGGGCATTCGCTGAAACAGCATAAAATGAAGCGGCAACTCCCAGAGCTAAAGCAAATGCTGTCCGTGACGCGTTAGAAGCCATATTATGCCGGTTTGATTTCCCGTTCCTCCGGAAGTTCAAAATCTGCGGGAAGTAGGGCAATTGAACCACCTTCAATTTGATTTTCCAATTTGTGCATGAATGCGGCTTTTTCCATGCCCGGTGGAATAGGAGGGAGAAATTCGAGCACCGCAACGCCGGGCTTCAGGTTCCACCCGTCTTTTGGCCAGAAAAGACCGAGATTGGTTGCCGCAGGAACCACAGGACAATCATAGACCTCATACATATGAAATACGCCCTTCTTATAAGGGGCGTGATATCCCACTTCGACGAGTTTGCCTTCGGGATAAATAAAAATGCGTCGCCCTTCATTGCGCGCTTTTACCATTTCTTTGTCCATCAATGCGGCACGGCTTTCAGCACCACCACATTGGGCAACAACAATCGCATCCATCTTTCTCAGGATCCAGCCGACCGCCGGGATCTTCTCCAGATGATCACCGGTAACAAATGCCAGATCATGAAACTGCGAAAACAGCGAATAACCATCACCCCAGCTTTGATGCTTGGCAGCGATGATGCATGCCCCATCGGGAACATGTTCCTTGCCACGGATTTCCAAAGTAATGCCCGCTATGGTTTTCATCCAGAAAACCATTACTCGAGAATAAAGCCGCATTAATGACATCAATGGTCCGCGCCCAGGCCAAAGTAATAACGGCAACGCCAGTAAACCCGCGGTGATGGATGTGACCAGATAGGCAATACGAAATAAGAAACCAGACATCGTAGACTCCCCCGATTCAGCAATACTTCGAAAATTTCAGATAATATAGGAATAACACTGGACGATTTATAGATGGTGAATCGTTGTTTTGGCAAAAGCAGTCTGTTCACTTGTCGGAAACACTGAACGAATTGACGGAATAATGGCATGATTTCCTTGTCGCTGTCAGGCTAGTTTCCACCTTTCGCAAGTGCATTGGAGCTGGATAAATGGCAGTCGAAATAAAGTCCTATTGGCAAAACTATATAGATGGAAAATTTGTTGACGGTGGCGCTGGTAAGCTCGTGGTGGATAATCCTGGCACTGGCGAGAAACTGGCTGAGCAGGCGATTGCTGATGCAAATGATGTGGACCACGCCGTACAGGCTGCCAGCAGAGTGCATCTATCGGGAGAATTGTCGGGTTTGCGGCCGGTAGAGCGTGGCCGGATGGTTCAGGCAATGGGGCGCTATCTCCTTGATAACATTGCCGAGATTGCAGAAGTTCTTTGCCTTGAAAGTGGCAAACCCCTTTGGGAAGCGCATGTGGAAATTGAAGGGGCTGCTCGTTATTTCGAGTATTACGGCAATCAGGCCGAGACCATGGAAGGCCGTTCAATCCCACTGGGTGCCAATTACTTTGATTTTACCGTATATGAACCCTATGGCGTTTCTGCACAGATAATTCCGTGGAATTATCCGATGGAAATGACAGCGCGATCATTGTCAGCAGCACTTGCTACGGGCAATACCTGTGTCATTAAGACACCGGAACTCGACCCCCTGACAAATTACTATTTTGCAAAGGCCGCCGAAGCTGCCGGACTGCCAGCCGGGGCTGTGAATATATTCTGTGGGTATGGTCATGAGGCGGGAGCTGCATTGTCCGCTCATCCCCTGGTAAATCAGATCGTGTTCACCGGTTCTGTTCCAACCGGCATCGCCATCGCCACAGCCGCCGCACAAAATGTGGTGCCTTGCGTGCTTGAACTGGGTGGCAAGTCGGCAGCGATCGTTCATGATGACGCTGATATGGATGCTTTCATGAATGACGTGCGTTGGGGGATTTACTTCAATGCGGGTCAGGTTTGCTCTGCCATGAGCCGGGTCATTGTGCATGAAAGCCGCCATGATGAACTGATCGATGGAGTTACCAGTCTGGCAAAAGGGTTGTCAGTAGGTCCCGGCATCGACCGTCCTGAGTTTGGTGCGAATATGGGGGCCATGATTTCCGAGAAACAGCGCGACAGGGCTGCTGGCATGGTGAGCGATGCCGAGAGAAGTGGCGCGAAAACCGCAACAGGTGGTCGGAAGATGAACCAGCCGGGCTTCTTCCTTGAACCTACCGTGATGGCGAATGTAACACCAGACATGACCATCGCGAATGAAGAGGTGTTTGGTCCTGTTCTCTCTGTTCTGAAATTCTCCGATGATCAGGAAAGCATTGATATTGCAAACGGTACCCCATATGGACTGGTTGGTGGTGTGTTCACCGCCGATATTGATCGGGCAACAAAAGCTGCTGCAAAATTTCGCGCCGGCCAGGTCTTCATCAATGAATGGTATGCCGGTGGCGTTGAAACACCCTTTGGCGGTTATGGCAAATCCGGTTATGGCCGTGAAAAGGGCCGGGAAGCATTGTGGAACTACGTTCAGACTAAGAACATTGCAATGAGATTGCGCTGATTATCTTAGTGTGACGTCTCGCTGTGAAGTTCTTCGCAATTGTACGATTTCCGCAAGGATTGAAAGTGCGATTTCCTCTGGTGTTATGGCTTTTATGTCCAGCCCGGCGGGTGCTTTCAGCGCATCCAGATTGGATTGTGGGACACCCCGTTCTTTCAATCGTGTTTTCAGGTTTTCTGCTTTTTTCCTGCTGCCAACGAAAGCGATATAATGAGCAGAGCTTGCCATAGCTGAATGGACAGCCTGTTCATCACCTTTGCCTTGAGTTGCCACAACGATGTAACTGTCAGATTGCTTTTGCTCAGGTAATTTACGGTCACAAACTGTAATGGAAAATCCCAGAGAAGAACCCAAATTGGTAAGTGCATGAGCAACCGGACTATCACCAAAAATGATCAGTTCCGGTCGCGGAGATACAGGCTCCACAAATATATCCATTGTCCCCTGGCTCGGGCACATATTTTTGGCAAACTTGATGCCATCCTTTTCTTCACCGGGTGAAACACCCAGATCATCAAGCAGTTCTTCCGGTTGGATTGAAACCAATCTTGGCGTGTTTCCCTCAATGGCTTCCTTTGCAGCCTTGATCACGGCGGCCCTTGCGCATCCGCCACCAATCCAGCCTTCTGAAATTGTTCCGTCAGCTTGAACCACCGCTTTTGCCCCAGCTTTCGCCGATGTGACGGACAACGTCCGCACAACCGTTGCAATCGCGAACGGCTTTCCAGCTTCTTTCAGGGAAACGATAAGGTCGTGAATGTCATTTGTAGCATTCATGTTTCAGACCTTCGAAAGATGAGGTTCGAGTTCAGCCAGGCTATCAAGCGTGTTTGCTGCGGCAAATAAATCCAGAAAGGGCAGGGCAGCCTGCATGCCTCTGGCGACCGGTTCGTAATCCTTCCAGCCTTTCAATGGATTGAGCCAGATAATCTTGCACCCCTTGTTTTTGAGTTTGGCCAGCTCGTTGGCCAGGTTCTCGGGCGGGTCGGTATCGTACCCATCAGACAAAATGATCACCACTGATCGGCTTCCCACGC
>CAWUJF010000002.1:0-26518 GCA_963922405.1 uncultured Hyphomicrobiales bacterium
TCCATGGTTTCTGGCATTGGTCAAAGTCTTCAATCGACCGCCTCAGATAAGACCCCAGGGAACCGATTGGTGTCTGGAAATCAAACGGTTCCTTTTCAATTTCTTCGTTCCCGGGGATGACAATTGGCGCGCGAACCGTGGCCCAGGGAAAGGATTTTTCCCACAATGGAACCAGTTTCTCCGAGCATTCCAACGTGACCTGAGCGCCCTGTTGATGAAGCTCCGGGATAAGAGAAGCAAAACGTACTTCATCTCCTATTCCCTGTTCTTTCCAAATCACAATGCTCTTGCCGTCAAGCGGTTCTCCAGCCCATTTATCCGCTTGAAACCGGTACTTCTGACAATCGAAATCTGGATGGCGCATGCGGGTGTCGTAGTGGTCGTAGCCTTCTTCTATCTTTCCTGCCTTGAAGCATAGAAGTGCAAGATTATGACCACCTGTTTTGTGTTCGGGACTGATGCGCATCAGTTTTTCCAGCGCCGCAATTCCCTCATCAAGTCTGCCGGCAAGGCCGTAACATCCACCAAGATGTGAAAGGTGATCCGGTTGATTTTTGCCAGGTTTAGCGGCCAATTCCTCGAGAATTTCAATGGCTTCATCCAGTTCATCCTGGATTATGTGGTTTCTGGCCTTCACTGCCTGCAGGTTCGTCCGGTCAACTTCGTTGAGTTTTAATTTATCAAGAGGCTCCAGGTGTGAATTGACATAATCCATGTCCTCGAGCTGCATGGCCACTTCGAGGCGTTTGATTTTGATAAAAGCACGTGCGTTGGGATGCACTTGCAACAATTGATCCAGGATCTCTGCGGAACGCTCAAATTGATATGCAGCAATATAGACAAGTGCCAGCTGGAGCAAAGGTTCGGAATGCTTCAGATCAAGATAATGAGCAGCGGTGAAGGCAAGTTCTGCAGCATGAAGACGGCCGGCTATTTTCAGAGTGTCGCCAAGGTTCATCCATGCTTCGAAATATTTTTCATCCTGCTCGGTTGCCCGCTTGAACATTACAATGGCAGTTTCGAGATCGTTCATATCCAAAAAGACGGAGCCAAGGGAATTCAGTATCTTTGCACTTTCCGGTTGAAGCTCATGTGCTGCGAAGATTTTCACCAACGCCTCATGGGGCTTGCCTACTCTTTTTAGAATCAATCCGTAGGTGTGAAGAAACTCCGGGCTATCGGCACCCTGAGTGGTCGCCCATTCACACTGCTGCAATGCTTCATTGAGGCGGTTCTTTTTGTAAAGGGTTTGGATCTTACCAAGGGTTTTATGAAGTTTGGCACCTTTGCCGATGCGGTTTTGCCTCGCGTTTTGCATTTTCCCTCTACCAGTGAGCGTTTGCCAGTTGGTCTTTCTGAGAAGTCTGTTGATCGATCCTGACGACAGTTCTCGTTCAGGAGACTAGAGGTCAGGCCTTGTGTGTGCCTTGCATTCAGCGGGTATGTGAAATTTTGCTAATGACAGATTAGAAATACTTCAGAGGGAAAAATCAGAAGCACTTGTCTCGATTTTCTCTGCTACTTCCAGGAGATTTCTTTCAACCAGGATTTTACGGTGCTGATTGAAGAATGCGCTTCCTGATCAATGTGGGACAATAGCCAGACATCTCTTTTCAATTCAATGTTGTCAGACTGTTCCCGTGTCTTGCGAAGATGGCTGTTTCCTTTGCAAGCTTCTACAGGCAACAGGGATTTTCCCGCACCGTTGATGGTTGCTTGAAGCGCTGTTTCAATATCCGTAATGCGAACGGGGCTTAGTTTTTGGCTTGAATTCCGTCTGAGTGCTTCGGTCCAGCGGGCCTGAGGAAGGGAAGCGTGCGCGTCATCGTAGCCTATCCAGTCCAGTTTTTCTTCCTGTTCAAGGGTTAGCTCGCAGGCGCAATAGGTGGCGAATTCGAGGTGGCCCAGGATTTGTGTTTTCGTGGAAAGTCCACCCTGCGTCGGGCGCGAAAACCGGATTGCCAAATCCGCCTCCCGTTTTGACAGATCCAGATTTCTGGCATCAGGAACGAGTTCCAACGTCAGGTTTGGATGTTCTTCATTTAGCTTAGGGAGCGCAGGCAACAGGATTCTGTTTATGATAACAGGGACCGAGCTTAGTCGAACCGTGCCGGTTATGCGTCCGGAAATCTCGCCCAGCTCTTTCTGCATGGCCAGGTTTTGCTGTTCCATTTTTTCTGCATGTTCAAAGACCACGCTTGCTTGCTCGTCTAGTTGATATTTACCGTCCCGGTTTCGAATGAAGAGTTTGATGCCGAGCGCATTTTCCAGATGCTTCAAACGTCGTGCAACGGTTGTTTCGCTCACACCACTCCGACGTCCGGCTTCCGCCAGGGTTCCTGCCCGTTGAAGGGCAAGGAGGTATTTCAGATCATTCCAATCTATGTCCTGCATATCTGCAGATTAGCGCGTCATTAATACTGGATCAAACTGCAAGAAAGCTGTGGCACTATTTTCCAGCAATGAAAGAGATTGGAGCGCCACATGAAATTTATCATCCTGTTTGAAGACTCAAAGCATGCGGATCCTGATATCCGCAAAAATCACATGAAAGATCATCTTGCGTTTTTGCATGAAAATTCTGATGTGATCGAATCTGCCGGTCCGCTGATGGATCAAGCCGGAAAAGGCCGCGATGGTCTGTGGATCGTCAATTTGGAAAATGAAACGCAGGCTGAGCATCTGGTCAAACAGGATCCGTTCTGGCCAACCGGACTGCGTGAATCCTACTCGATCATTCCCTGGAAGCAGGTGTTCTGTGATGGTGAAAGCCTGATTGATCTATGACTTGATGCGAGTAAGGCTATCTTGAAAAGGCAGAGCGGATGAGACCAACGCCTGCGATTGAGAACAGTACAGCCACAGTTCCCTCAATCCATCTGCGGAAGCGGTTGTATCCGCTCATCATGTGGGGCGTTGAGAATGTAATTGCGTAGCCCGTGTAATTTACAACGCCTATCAGCATGCACATGACCGTGGCAATCCAGACATTGGCAACTGTTCCGCTTGTGTCCAAACCCACTGCAAGTGCCGCCATCCAGGCAACAACAGCCTTTGGATTTGTGAGATTTAGTAAAAGGCCTTGCAGGAACCATCGGCCATTTGTGGCAGTGGCCTTGTATTCACCGATTGGTTTGATTGCGGACCTAGCGGATTGAAAGGCCAGCCACAGCAAATACAGACCGCCGAGTATTTTCAATGCGAACAGTAATTCGGATGTGGTCTGTAATACCGCGCCCAGGCCGGTCGCGGCAATAACGCCCCAAAATGCAAGGCCTAGGGAAAGACCCAGGCCAAAGATCAACCCTGCCCGACGTCCCTGACTGATCGACACAGAGCAGGCTGCGATGTTAGCAGGACCAGGTGATACTGTTACTACAAAGAATGCAAAGGCAATTGCGAGAAAGCTTTCGAGACCCAAGGTGAAATACTCCAACACGGTGAGGTTTTTAACACCGTGTCAGATTTCCATGTGTGTTTAAAGCGTTTCGTTGGTCTGGACTAGATTTTTCCCAGCGCCAGTGTGGCATCAATGAGTTTGAATGCATCCGGACTTGCCCAATGGGCGGGTCCGTTGAGTACGCCCAGGCCGCAGCCATTCGTATCCACGATCAAAGTTGTGGGCATGCCGAGGGCAACCGCCTTTTTCTTCAGATCGAAGAAAATCTGCGAAGTACCATCCTGCATGAACGGCAGATGCTTCAGGCCGGCCTGCTCATAGAATTGCTTTGGTTTAGTGCCGTCTCCGATGTCGATACTAACCGGAACAACCTGGAAATTGTCGCCACCGCGTTTAGCTTCCATTTCATCCAGCCAAGGCATTTCTTCGCGGCAAGGTGGGCACCATGTTGCCCATAGGTTGAAGAGGACAAATTTGCCGTTCCATTCAGCCAGAGACATTGCATTTCCGTCCCGGTCATAAAAGGCAAGCTCTTTCATATCCAGTGGATCATCAAGCGGACGGAAAGCAGCCAGTTGTCCGGTTGCTGCTTCATTTAATGTTTTGCCACGCTCAATGGATGCTTCGCAGCTTGCACCTACGGCTGCGTTGGCATTATTTGCACCAATTTGTGCGTTCAGGTTGCCATGGTCGCTGTTAATGGCGTATATGCCTGCTGTTATCACGGCTAGCGCTGCAATTGCGCCGACAATAGCTTTAATTTTCATCTCGGTTTGACCCTAATTTCAAACAAACAGAGGCCCAGGAAAAATCATGAGCGATCATAAAACCGGAACAAAATCCTCCGGCAATCAGATGTGGGGCGGGAGATTTTCTTCCGGACCAGACGCAATTATGGAGGAAATCAACGCATCGATCGATTTCGACCAGAAATTGTACGCCCAGGATATTGAAGGCTCCCTGGCACACTGCAAAATGCTCGCTTCTAATGGCATAATCAGCGAGTCGGATGCAAAACAAATTTCCGTGGGATTAAGTGAGATCAGGGAAGAAATCGAGGCTGGAACGTTTGAATTCTCCCGCGCGTTAGAAGACATTCATATGAACATTGAAGGTCGTTTGCGGGACAAAATAGGCGATGTGGCGGGCCGTTTGCATACCGCAAGGTCCAGAAATGACCAAGTGGCAGTCGATTTCCGCATGTGGGTGCGTGACACGATGCGTGGCATTTCCTCGAGCCTTGAGGGACTAATTGCCGCACTGGTGCGACGGGCCAATGAACATGCCGACAGTGTTATGCCTGGTTTCACGCATTTACAATCCGCGCAACCGGTTACATTTGGGCATCACTGCCTTGCTTATGTGGAGATGTTTGCCCGTGACAAATCACGGGTGGAAGATGCCATTGCACGGTCCGATGAATGTCCGCTGGGGGCGGCGGCTCTCGCCGGAACCGGTTTCAATATCGATCGGCATGCAACTGCATCTGAATTAGGGTTTTCGGAACCAACGCGGAATTCGATAGACTCGGTTTCGGATCGCGATTTTGCGCTGGATCTTCTTTCATCCGCTTCCATCTGTGCCGGGCATTTGTCTCGGTTGGCAGAGGAAATCGTGATCTGGTCGACGCCACAATTTGGGTTTGTGACCCTGTCAGACAAGTTTTCTACCGGCTCCTCAATCATGCCGCAGAAGAAGAACCCTGATGCAGCGGAGCTTGTGAGAGCCAAAACTGGCCGGATCAACGGTTCCTTGATTGGTTTGTTGACGGTCTTGAAAGGACTGCCGCTCGCTTACTCAAAAGACATGCAGGAAGACAAGGAAGCTGTGTTCGACGCTGCAGCTGCGTTGGAGGTTTCGTTAGCGGCAATGACCGGCATGATTTCAGATATGACGGTAAACAAGGAAAACATGAAAGCTGCGGCTGGATCCGGTTTCTCAACTGCCACGGATCTTGCAGACTGGCTGGTGCGTGAAGCCGGTCTTCCATTCCGCGATGCGCATCATGTGACCGGGCGTGCCGTTGCTTTGGCGGAAAGTGAAGGCAAACAGTTGGAAGAGCTTTCCCTGGAGCAGTTTCAGAGCATTCATGGAGACATCACCGCTTCTGTTTATGACGTGCTGTCTGTGGAAGCTTCAGTTTCCAGCCGCACCAGTTTTGGTGGGACTTCACCTGATAATGTGCGTAAACAAGTTGCATACTGGCAAAGCCGTCTTAACACTTGACGTTTAGTATTTGACAATCTGCTGTGAGTAGCGAATATGCTTCGCGTAATCAAAGGGAAACGCCACATGTTGTCATGGTTTTCAAAATCAGGGTTCGGGATCGTGATGGTCCTGCTTGTTTCACTGGTGATAACCGGTTGCGGCAGACGTGGTGCATTGGAAGCCCCGCCTTCAACAGTGGTTACCAGCGATGATATCGGTGAAGAAACCTCTGAAGAACCCGTCAAGGAAGAGAAACCCTTCATCCTCGACCGCTTGCTTTAGTTTAGCGGTTTGATTGCGTTAGTTAGAGGTTGAAATGAACCATTTTCAGTACATAGACGGTGTTTTGCATGCGGAAAATGTTCCGCTGCCGGCGATTGCAGAGGCAGTGGGAACGCCGTTTTATTGTTATTCCACCGCCACGTTTACACGCCACTACAATGTGTTTGCCCAAGCCTTTGAGGGGCTTGATATCAAAATCTGCTATGCGATGAAGGCCAATTCCAATCAGGCTATTCTTGCTACCCTCGCCAATTTAGGTGCGGGAGCTGACGTTGTGTCGGGTGGTGAGTTGAAGCGGGCTCTTGCAGCAGGTATTCCGCCTGAAAAGATTATGTTTTCCGGTGTTGGCAAAACACGGCAGGAAATTATCGAATCGCTTGAAGCTGGTATCTTCTGTTTCAACGTGGAATCAGTGCCTGAATTATTGCAGCTTTCGCAGTGTGCCGTGGAATTGGGTAAGGAAGCTCCCGTTTCCCTGCGGATCAATCCGGATGTGGATGCGGAAACACATGCTAAAATCTCAACGGGTAAAGCCGGTGATAAATTTGGCATAGCCTGGGACAAAGCCATCGAGACCTATGCGATGGCGGCTGATATGCCTGGTATCAAGATTAGCGGCATCGATATGCATATCGGTAGCCAGATAGAAAAGCTTGAGCCGTTTGATGAAGCGTTTTCCCGACTTGGCGGTCTGATCGATAAGCTTCGCGAGGCTGGTCATGCTATTGATCACGTTGATCTGGGTGGTGGGCTTGGTATTCCCTATAAAAACGATAATGCGCCGCCTCCGGAGCCTGCTGCCTATGCCAAAGTGGTGCGCAAGCATGTGGAAGCGCTTGATTGTGAAGTGGTTTTTGAACCAGGACGCATGATCGCCGGCAATGCAGGTGTGCTTGTGGGAGAGGTGATTTATGTGAAGCCGACCGACGGCAAGACGTTCATTATCGGCAATACAGCCATGAATGATCTCATTCGCCCAACGCTTTATGATGCGTGGCACGAAGTGCGTCCGGTTAATGAAGATGTATTAAACCGGACACCGGTTCACGGTGATTTGGTAGGACCGGTTTGCGAGACCGGTGACTATATGGTCAAAGGTCGCCATCTTCCTGCTTTTGAGGCTGGTGAACTATATGCGTTAGGCTCTGCGGGAGCTTATGGTGCGGTTCAAGCCGGGACGTATAATACGAGGGCGCTTGTGCCCGAAGTTTTGGTGAATGGGGACCAGTTCCACGTGGTTCGCCCGCGGGTTTCAGTCGAAGAAATTATCGCCATGGACTCGGTGCCAGACTGGTTACAGGCCGATTAGTGGTCGTTTTCTGTTAACATAACTTATCACAACTTCGACAGAATGCAGGTCAAGCCTCGAAATTGTCGAGTTTTGTGTTAGTTTAAACATATAGAAAACAACCAAGGCCGATTCATTGCGCAAAGCCAGAATGAGAAATCCCGGTAGTTTGAGACTTCGTGCGGCTGCATGGAGCGTATTATCCTGGGAAAGCCTTTGGCCTCTTCTCGTGCCGTTATTCCTGACGATATGTGTCTTTCTGACCTTTTCCTGGGCTGGTGGATGGCGCTATCTCCATGGTCTCGAAAGCAATGCGGTTATATGGCTGGTTCGCGGTGGATTTTTAGCCGCTTTCGTGGCTTCTCTGTATCCGTTACGAAAGTTTGCCAAGCCCTCCGATCAGGAAATCACGACCAGAATCGAGCAACGCTCTGGTCTGGCTGACCGCCCGATGACAGCTCAGACCGATGAACTCGCAATGGGAACAGAGGATGAGTTTGCTTTTGCCTTGTGGCGTGAACACAGAGCCCGCATGGCTGAACGTCTGCAGGATATGACAGCCGGCACACCTGCTCCAAAGGCAAATCGTTTTGATCCCTTCGCTCTTCGCGCAATGGTTCCCGTGCTGGTTTTTGCTGCCTTATTCTTTTCCTATTCGCCTCTGGGTGGGCGAGTGGCCGATGTTTATGCAGTGCCACAAACAACAGAACAATTGCTGACGCGTATGGATGCCTGGATCAATCCACCATCATACACACGCAAACCTCCAATCTATCTGTCACTCAATCAGGATGGGCAGACTGCGCGCGGTCTGAATGTACCTGAAGGCAGTGAGTTCTTCCTGCGGTTTGTGGGTGAGGGAGATGTATCCGTCACGACCAGTGTTGCAGATGGTGATGTGCCCGTTACGCCAAAGGAAAAAGAGGCAAGCGCTGCTGAAACTGAATTCTCATTTATTCTGGAAGACGATACGGTAGTTCGGTTGAACCATAGAGAAAATGTTCTCGCACAATGGGGCATCACCCTGTTGCCGGATGAAAAACCGGAAATTCTCTTTTCGAAACACCCAAGCTCAGCGCTTTCGGGCTCGTTGGAACTTTCCTACTCTGTGAAAGACGACTATGGCGTTGTCAGTGCAGAGGCCGAGATCAAATCGCTGGAGGCGGTTGGAGAGGGTGCGCGTCCAATTGTTGAACCTCCCAAAGTTGATCTTCCTTTGCCGAGGTTCAGAGCAAAAAAAGGAATTTCCAACGTCAACCGTGATTTGACTGAGCATCCTTGGGCTGGAGGAAAGGTTTCCATCAGGCTTAAAGCAACGGACGATCCGGGACAGGTCGGCTATTCAGAGACAAGAGAAATCACACTTCCAGGCCGCCGTTTTTCCAAACCACTAGCGCAGGCGATCGTTGAACAAAGGCGCATTCTGGCGATGGATGCCAATCAGCAACAATATGTGGCTAATCTTCTGGATGCGGTTTCCACGGCACCACCTGAATTTATCGATGATACATCGGCATTTTTGGGAATGCGCGCAGCTTATCGTCGTCTTGTGGATGCCAGAAATGATGATCAACTGAGATCCGTTGTTGATCTTCTTTGGGAAATTGCGCTGGGTATTGAGTTCGGTGATTTGAGTGAAGCAGAGCGGAACCTGCGTGAAGCACAGGAAGCATTATCCGATGCGCTGGAACGCGGAGCATCGCAGGAAGAAATTGACCGGCTTATGCAGGAACTGCGTCAGGCTATGAATGAGATGATGCAGGCACTTGCAGAGCAGGCTCGTCAAAACCCGCAGCAAACCAATCCCTTTGATCAATCTGAAGCTCAAACTCTTACGCAAAACGATCTTGAGCGGATGATGGATCGTATCGAGGATCTGGCCCGGTCCGGTTCTCAGGATGCCGCGCGTCAGTTACTTAGTGAATTGCAGCGTATGATGGATAATCTGCGTGCTGGACGTCATGAGCAACAGCGTCAGGCTGAAGGCAATGAATTGAACCAGGCGCTTGATGAGTTGAGCGAGTTGATGCAGCGTCAGCAGGAACTTCTCAATGAGAGCTTCCGGATGCGCCGACAACAGGAACAGGGTTTGCGTCCAAACCGTGAGAATGGTCAGCAGCAGCAGGGCCAGCAACAAGGACAACAACAGGGTCAACAACCCGGCCAACAGCAGCCTGGACAGCAGCAGGGAAATCAACGCGGCAATCAGTCCGGTCAGCAAGGCCAACAACCCGGACAGGGTGGACAGATGACCGAAGAGGAATTTGCCGAAGCTCTACGCCAGCTGCGTGAGCAACAGGAAGCGTTGCAAGAGCAATTAGGCAGACTTGGCGAGCAACTTGAAGGGCTTGGTCTTGAGCAACCTTCTGAACTTGGCGAAGCCCAGCGCGAGATGGGCCAGGCAGGGGACAATTTGCAGCAACAACGCCCGGGTGAAGCGGCAGGTGATCAGGCGCAAGCACTGGAAGCATTGCGTCAAGGCGCGCAAAACATGATGCAGCAGATGGCCGGAGACCGCCAACAGGGTGGTGAGCAACAGGGTCAACAAGGCAATAACGGTCAGCGTAGAAACCGTAACAGTACTGATCCGCTAGGACGTAATGAAGACGGCAACAGCCTGACCGCTGAATCTGATGTGCAAGTGCCGGGTGAGATTGATGCTCAACGGGCACGCCGTATTCTCGAAGCAATCAGAAAGAGACTTGCAATCCCGGATAATCCGTTGATTGAAAAAGATTATCTAGAGCGTTTGCTTAGAAGCGAATAGGTTCAGATTTAATCTTCTCAAACCACTTCGCCGACGAATGGAAGCTCACGGTATGCGTGCCCCATATCCATGCCATAGCCCACAACAAATTTGTCGGGACATTCAAAACCCATATGATCAGCGTTGATATTTGCTTTTCGGCGCATGGATTTATCGAGCAGAACGACGGTGGAAACTTTGCGGGCGCCACGGGTTATCATCAGGTCTCTGCAGAATTTTAGTGTTCCACCCGATTCCAGAATGTCATCAATGAGAATGACGTTGCGGTCTGTGACGTTTGATTCGATGTCCCGCAGAACCTTGGGTTTTCCGGCGACTGTGCCTGACCCGTAGCTGGAAATGGAGATGAATTCCATTTCAGGTTCCATTCCTTGCTCATGCATGGCGCGCACGAGATCAGCTGCAAATACAAATGAACCTTTGAGGATTGCAATAACAAGCGGATTATCAAGATCGGATTTTGAGAGATCCTCAACGATTGCATGATTGCGTTTTCTGATTTCCTCTGCAGAAAACAAAACTTCAATCTGCTTTCCTCTGACTATCGGCATATCCCCGCCCCCGGCTCATTTAGCAGTTGTATGATTTATTTCTTCTAAGCTGAAGTTCTGTGATTAGTCAAAGACTGCTTCCGCATAAGCGACAATTGGCGCATTGTACTGAACAGAAGTTGCGAATCTAGACTGGCCACCAGCCTCAAGAACTGTTTTGGAAGATTTGTAATACCATCTGAACACTTCTTCACCACCTGATTTTTTAAGGATAATTGCTATCCTGGGAATAGCTTTACGTGTTTCGGTGTTGTTGTTCACATTGCCACGAACCGTAAAGACCTTGGTTCCACCTCTCATCAGTTCCTGCATCTGCACATCCGCGATATGCAGTGTTTCCTTGTTTTGAACCGGTGTGAGAAAATTCAGGCCCAGCACCGTACCAAACAAAACAGCAAAAAAGAGAAAACAAGCCACTAGAGTGATCTGAAAACCGGTAACACCGTTTGAGGTTTGTGAAAATGAAGATGAAGAGTTAGCCTGAAATCCATCGTCTTCAGATCGGGTTTTAAAGAACTTGTCCTCGATAAATCGGGGTGTTGGTTTTTCTCTAGAAGGAGCGGGTTGTTCTGGCTCAGCAAGAGTTGAATAGCTGATAGGTCTGTTGCCATATTGCCGCCAGGTTGATCCGCAATCCAGGCATTTCAGATGATCACCGTCCTGAATGGGCCTGCCTGGTGAATTCTTTTCATATTCACATGATGGGCAGGCAGAAACAGCGTTTGCTGCTATTTCTTTTGTGGGTGAAAACTCACCTGTTGGATATGTGAATCGGTTATTTATCGGCATGAATGAATCTGTTAATGCAAAGAGATTAATTCGCCATTAACTATAAGGGGCGGAGAGAAGGAAAAACCTGGTTTGATTAAGTTCGAAAATGTCGGATTGCGATATGGCCTCGGCCGGGAAGTGTTGAGTGATCTTAACTTCCAGATTGCACCGAAATCCTTCCAGTTTCTGACAGGACCATCCGGAGCGGGCAAAACCAGCCTGCTGAGATTGATGTTGTTGTCTTTGCGACCGACTAGAGGGCTTGTCCGCGTTTTTGGCAAGGAAGCTTCCATAATCAAGCCGAGTGAAATGCCCGTGATCCGCAGAAAAATCGGTGTGGTATTTCAGGATTTCCGCTTGCTTGATCATCTGACAACCTACGAGAACGTGGCGTTGCCGCTTCAGGTGCGGGGTCATTCGGAAGCGAATTACCGCAAGGATGTGACGGATTTGCTCGATTGGGTTGGTCTTGGGCATCGGATGCATGTGTTGCCACCTGTATTATCTGGGGGTGAAAAACAGCGCGCGGCTATTGCTCGAGCCCTGATCGATCAGCCGGATGTGCTTTTGGCGGATGAGCCCACCGGTAATGTGGATCCACCGTTGGCACGTCGCTTATTGCGGCTGTTTATCGAGTTACATCGTGCCGGAACAGCTGTGGTGATCGCCACGCATGATCTCAGTTTGATGGACCAGTATGATGCCCGTCGCCTGGTATTGAGTTCAGGAAGGCTGCAAATCTATGACTGATCAGCCGCCTCCATCGACCCGCATCACGAAAGACATGATCAACACTTCTCGCGAGGATGAATTTCCTGATATCGAGGATGGTGAGGACGTTTCCCCGGAAGGGTCGCGCTATTCAGAGGCGATCAAGGCAATCAAGCCGGTTGCAAAGAAGGTTGAAGAGAAGCTTTCAGATGCAACCACTTCATTGCGGAGCGGTAGTGCGATTGTACCAAGAGAATCGGTAGCAAGTAATGCGCTGATCTTTGTTATTGCTATTATGGGGTTCCTGGCGTGCGTCACCCTGGGAGCGGTCTCTATGGTGAATTCCAGCGCATCCAAATGGCAGAGCGATATCTCGCGTGAGATCACCATTCAGATCAAACCGTCCGACCAATTGGTAATGGATGATGCTATTCGTCAGGCAAGCCGGATTGCACTCAAATAAGACGGTGTATCCAAGGTTACTGCCCTTAACGATCGCGAAACTGCCCGATTGCTGGAACCCTGGCTGGGAGCGGGGCTTGAACTTGGTGAATTGCCAGTGCCCAGATTGCTGACAGTTTCTTTGAAAGATGGCGCGAAACCTGATTTTGCATCGCTGCGCAAAGAGCTCGAGGAAAACATTCCAGGCATCAGCCTCGATGACCACCGGGCGTGGGTGGATAGATTAACGACTATGGCACTGACCATGGTTGCTATTGGTACAACCGTGTTCCTACTGGTAATGGCGGCAACGGTAACAACCGTTATATTTGCGACGCGTGGTGCAATGGCAGGGAACCGTGAAGTTGTTGAAGTACTGCACTTTGTTGGGGCGGACAGCAAGTTTATCTCAAGCCAATTCCAGTTTCATTTTTTGTTGCTAGGATTGAAAGGGGCAGCTGCAGGTGCCTTATGCGCAATTGTGTTGTTCCTCATCCTCGGGTTCTGGTCATCGCAAAGTCTTGCCACTCCTGAAGGGGATCAGGTAAGTGCACTGTTTGGTACCTTTTCGGTTGGATGGGGTGGATATGTGGGAATGATTTTTGTGATGATACTCGTGAGTGGGCTTACGGCGTTTACATCCCGCTGGACCGTGCAGCGGCAGGTAGAGACGTTACAGAATTACCGAAAGTAGCCAGGCGATGTTAATCCGCTCCGTAATCTTTGTTTGTCTGTTCAACGTTCTAACCGTTATTCAGCTCTTGTTCTGGACACCTGTCTTCTTTTTCATGTCGCGGGAAAACTGCTGGAAGGTTGTACGTTGCTGGGCATGGCTCAGCCTCCATGTCCATCACTGGCTGATTGGCACGCGTTTTGAGTTCCGTGGAACTGAGAACATCCCAGACGGCGGTTACATCATGGCTGCAAAACATCAATCCACGTGGGAAACCTACACGATGGTGCTGTTTCTGCGTGATCCCAGTTACATCCTGAAACGTGAGCTGATGTTTTTACCGTTTTTCGGATGGTTTGCCATGAAAGCTGATGTGATTTCGGTCAATAGGGGTAAGAAAAGCGAAGCGCTGAAGGCCATGACCCGAAAGGCAAGAGAGCATTGTGAAAGCGGGCGGCAAATCGTGATTTATCCTGAAGGAACACGGACACATGCCTATGCGCCTCCCAGTTACAAGTATGGGATCACGCATATGTATTCGAGCATCAATGTGCGAGTTCTACCAATTGCGCTGAATTCCGGATTGTTTTGGCCGCGTAAAGGATGGCGGCTTTACAGGGGCACCATCATCGTGGAGTTTCTTCCAGTTATTGAGCCGGGACTAAGTGGTGATCAATTCAGCAAACAGATGCAGGATATGATTGAAGATACCAGTAACGCCTTGATGGCGGAGGCGCAGGCAGATCCCGAGTTTGATGGCCCGGCACCACCCTCCGGTCACTGATTATCTGTAAGTCGTTTGCTGATAGCTTCCAGAGTGTGATCAACAATTCCTGCTTCGCGCATCGCAAGACTGGTGTTGATGACGTAGTCCCGATTATGGCCTGAGCCACCTTGTGAAACACGCACAATTGCCGTTTGATCTTCTATCGATAACCCCGGCGCATATTGCTCATGGTTGCGATCCACGCGATAAGCAACGGCAGAGACCATTTCACCGGTTTCAAGTTCAATGTCCCGCCAGCATTCCACATAGACGTTGGTAACCAGTTCACGTCCGCGCAGGTAATTGAGTACCTCATCCTGCTGAACAAGCGGTACCCGCATTGCCATGCCGTGGCAGGAGCCGCCTTCATCCAGACCAAGCACAAGGCCAGGATTGTCCCGCGTTCCTCTGTGCACCCACGAACGGACGCACAAAGATCGGTGCAGGCCCGAAAGATGAGCCCGTTTCTTTTCAAGGAAGGGAAAACCTGGGTTCCAGATCAATGAACCATAGCCAAATACCCAAAAATCACTCATAAAGACACAATCCAATGTTAAGTCCTGATTGAGCTGATTAAACTCATAATAATAAAAAGGCAAAAGCTCTTAATGAAGAAAACAATTTTTATTTTTCTGATCCTGTTTCTGTTGATTGCAGGTTGGTCGGGTGGCTGGTTCTTTGTGGCTGACAAGATGGCCGTGGTCATTGATGATACCAAGACCAGGCTAGCGGACCGGGGGCAAACCATAACATGTACAGATCAGGAGATTGGCGGGTTTCCATTTCGTTTAAATCTGAATTGTTCGCAAACCGGTTATGACAATGCCCGAACCGGAATCACATTAAAGGCGGGTGCTTTAAGGTCAGCTGCACAGGCTTATCAACCGAACAAGTTGATAGCCGAGCTTGATGGGCCTGCGAACATCATACTTCCGGATGGCAGAAGTATTGATACTCAATGGAAGTCAATGAGAACCAGTGCAAAGGTGGGACTTGGCGGTCCGGACCGTTTTTCTGTCTCAGGCCAGGATTTGTCGGTTGATGTTCTGGGTAGAGCAGATGAATCGCTGGATATGAGCCAGTTTCAACTGCACGGGCGCAAAGTGGACGAAAACTCGGTGGATCTATCCAGCACTATGCGTGAAGTCGTCTCCAGGGGGGATTTATGGCCCCAATTCAGTTTAAATACGACGATCAGATTTGACGATATTTACAGCGATCTTGTCCGCCAACCCAATCTGATACGCATTGGGCGTGAAAAGGGTTTGCGTGGCAACATCACCAATCTGGTTTATGAGCTTTCAGGCGGGGGTAGTGTTACTGCTACCGGCCCTATTGAAGTGGATAGAGCTGGAATCCTTACGGCTCAACTGAGTATCAATGCGAAGGATTTGCCGAAGTTGATCGAGGCGCTAAACAAGGTTATCCCGGGCAAGGAGAAGGAATTTTCCCAGGCTCAAAGTGCTGCTCAGTTTTTGAGTAAAGCAACCGCTGACGGCAGTATCACCATTCCGATCAGCGTGAAGCAAGGACGAGTAGCAATCGGAATTATTCCGATTGGCGAAGTGCCAAAGCTCTACTGATTATTCTTCGCCGGTCAGGTCTCGACCAAAGTTTGGTGTTTCCACATCCTGCCCGATTTCAATGATTGAACGCCGGATTTCGCGGGTCCTGGAAAAAAGGTCAAAGAGCATGTCACCGTCGCTACGTCTGATAGCTCTTTGCAGGGAGCTCAAATCTTCGGAAAAACGGCCAAGGATTTCCAGTACTGCCTCCTTGTTGTGCATGAACACATCGCGCCACATGGTGGGGTCAGAGGCTGCAATACGGGTGAAATCACGGAAGCCGGACGCTGAGAACTTAATCACTTCAGACCTGGTGTCTGTTGCCAGCTCATCCGCCGTTCCCACGATGTTATAGGCTATCAAGTGCGGTACATGAGATGTGATAGCGAGAACCAGATCATGGTGTTTCGGGCTCATGATTTCCACATCAGAACCGCATTTTTCCCAAAAGCTACTTAGCTTTGCCAAAGACGCTTTGTCGGTGTTGTCATCAGAGGTGAGAATACACCAACGTCCTTCGAAGAGTGCAGCAAAACCTGCATCCGGGCCGGAATACTCTGTACCTGCTATGGGATGCCCACCCACAAAATGTACTGTGTCCGGCAGATGGGATTTCATCTGATCAACAACTGATTGCTTTACCGAACCCACATCGGTGATGATAGCACCGTGTTTGAGATGCGGGGCTATGGATTGGGCCACATTGCCTACCACACCAACCGGTGTGCAAACAATAATGAGGTCTGCACCCTCAACGGCTTCTCCTGCATCCAGTGTGTAATGGTCACCCAGTGCTATTTCCTGTGCCCGGTCCAGTGTTTCTTTTCGACGGGTGGTTATGGAAACAGTATCGGCGAGCTTTTCGCGCTCAATGACACGGGCAAGCGAAGAACCGATCAGGCCAATTCCTATCAATGCAATTTTTTCAAACATCAACTCAGAAATTCTTTCAGGGCTTCGATTGTACCCATATTTGCCTCTTCGGTTCCTAAAGACATACGCAATGCGTTAGGGAACCCATAACCAGTGACGCGTCTTAGAACATAGCCACGTGCGGTGAGGAATTCGTCTGCCTTTTCTGCCGAACGGGACGGATCATCCGGGAAATGCATCAGGACAAAGTTACCGACGGACGGGGTAACATCAAGGCCCAAATCCGTGAGAGCCATAGTTACTTTGGTGAGCCACTCATCGTTGTGAATGATGGATTGCTCCACGTGATCATGATCCTTGATTGCAGCTGCTCCAGCAGCGATTGCTGCAGCATTGAGGTTGAACGGTCCACGGACACGATTCAACGCCTCAATGATGTGAGTCGGTGCATATGCCCAACCGATGCGCAAAGCTGCCAGCCCGTAAATCTTGGAGAATGTGCGGGTCATGATCACATTGTTGCTGCTGGAGACAAGTTCAACACCTGCTTCATAATCGTTTCTGCGAACGTATTCTGCATAAGCGGCGTCTATGAGTAGTATTACGTTTTCCGGTAAAGCCGCGTGCAATCGTTTGATTTCACTCATAGGCAGATAGGTGCCGGTGGGATTGTTCGGGTTAGCCAGAAAGATCAATCTTGTCTTGTCTGTTACAGCGGCGAGAATATTGTCCACGTCAGCTTTGCAATTGTCTTCTTTCACGATCACTGGTTTGGCGCCAGCTGATAATGTGGCGATTTTGTAAACCAGAAAACCGTGTTCGGTGAAAATCGCTTCATCACCATTGGCGAGGTAAGTATTTGCCACGAGCCCCAGAATTTCATCTGATCCATTGCCGCAAATGATGTTGCTGATGTTCAGGCCATGGACATCAGAGATTGCCTGACGCAGCGCAAGGGATGAGCCATCCGGATAATCCTCCATGTTGCTGGTGGCCGCAATAGCAGCCTCAATAGCAGCTTTGCTCGGTCCAATAGGGCTCTCGTTTGATGAAAGCTTATGTAGCTTGACGTTATCCGGAACTTTGGATTTGCCAGGCACATACATGGCGATATCCATTATGCCTGATTTCGGTTCGGGTTTGTTCAGTGCGTCGCTCACGAGATTGCTCCATTAAAACGTCAACCACCGTTATTTATTGAAAGCCTGTGATAAAATCAAAGGAAGTTTTATCTCTTTTCCCGATTTGATCGGCCCACATTGCCTTGGGGTACAAGTACGGGTACGGCAACCCTGCGTTTTGCACGGGCGGTTACTGGAATTCCCTGATAAAGTCGCTTTGTTGCAGAAACGCAAATGACGCCTGCAAATATGGGCCAAACTCTGCGTCCGAAACCTTCTACGCTACCTCTGAGGCGATGTGCTATCTCCCGGTTGGATGGAGGAAAATGTAGTGCATCCGACCATTGCTCAGCTGTGAACTGATTATCTCTCAGTAAACTGTCCAGTTGCCCACGACTATAAGGCTTTCCGGTCCCAAAAGGTGTGTGTTCGAAGCGAGCCCAAACACCTCTGCGATTGGGTGCAACAATGACTATGGTGCCGCCTGGAGATAAAACTCTCCATGCTTCCGCGATGCATTCTGCTGCATTTTCAGCGTGTTCCAAAAAATGAACCATCAAAATGCGATCGATGCTCCCGTCCGGTAGAGGAAGCTGATCGTCATAGGTTAATGCTGTGCAAGGAGATTTTGAAGAGGGCCATTGCATTGCACCTTGAGCTGCTGGCATCAAACATAAGCTACACTCAGCATCTGGACTAAAACGGTCCAACCAGGGGACTGGATAGCCGAGGCCGAGAAGGCGCTCACCTTGTGGTGCCCCCCAAACTGATGACAGCGCCATCGACACGGAATTTTCAACCGCACCTCCTAGACGGGAAGCATAAAATTCGCGTAACTCAACAACATCCATCAACATGGATTTGAGCATAACGCTGTTGCCACCGGCTTCAAGCCTTATTATTTCTAATGATGGATAAGCAAATTGGAGTGATCGATCATGGCAGCCTTAGAGTTTCATCAATTTCCCTGTCTTTCAGACAATTACGGTGTGCTGGTGCATGACCCGGAAACGGGAGCCACTGCATCTATTGATGCACCGGATGCTGCTGCAGTAGAGAGCGCCCTCAATGAAACGGGATGGAAGCTCTCACATATCCTGGTCACCCACCATCATTGGGATCATACTCAGGGAATTTCCGAACTTAAGGAAAAGACGGGCTGTCACGTCATAGGTCCGGAAGCCGAAAAGGACAAAATTTCCACCTTAGACGAAACCATGAGCGATGGTGACCAGTTTGAATTTGCCGGTCATGAAGTTCAGGTTCTCTCCACACCCGGACATACTTTAGGGATGATTAATTTCTATTTTCCTGCAAGCGAGGTTGTCTTTTCTGGTGACACTTTGTTTGTGCTGGGATGTGGCAGAATATTCGAAGGCAATCCGGAAATGATGTGGGAATCGCTCAGCAAGCTTGCCGTCCTTCCTGAAAACACAACCGTCTATTGCAGTCATGAGTATACCCAGTCCAACGCCAAATTTGCGCTAACGGTTGATCCGGATAATGCGGAATTGCAGAGCCTTGCCGAAGAGATTGATGCGTTGCGTGCAGCTGGTAAGCCAACCGTCCCGACAACGATCGGACGCGAATTGAAAACAAATCCATTTTTGCGGGCGGCTGACCCAGCAATTCGTTCGGTTCTTGAGATGGAAAATGCCTCTGATGCTGATGTGTTTGCGGAAATTCGCTCACGCAAGGATAATGCCTAAAAAATCAGAATACCTGCAACAAATTTGCACATATTCTTTGATAGTGGAATATTGTTAATTAAGTAACTGCAAACGCTCTTGGTGAAACACATGGATGCCGTAAACAAACCGGAATATCTGTCTGAGGCTTTAGCTCGAAAAAAGACCATCGGTGTGTCTGTCGGGGATGTAATAGTTGGCGGGAATGCGCCGATTGTCGTTCAGTCCATGACTAATACCGATACTGCTGATGTGGATTCAACTGTTAAACAAGTAGCCGATCTATACAAAGCAGGATCAGAACTGGTCCGCATTACTGTGGATCGGGATGAGTCGGCTGCGGCCGTACCTCATATCCGCGACCGATTGGCGAGGCTGGGCATTGATGTGCCGCTCATCGGTGACTTTCATTACATTGGTCACAAATTACTGGCCGATCACCCGGCCTGTGCCGAAGCGCTCGCGAAGTATCGTATCAATCCTGGCAATGTGGGTTTCAAGGAGAAGAAGGATCTGCAATTTGCCCAGATCATTGAAAAAGCGATTGAGTACGACAAACCTGTGCGTATCGGTGTTAATTGGGGCTCGCTTGATCAAGTGTTGCTCACCAAACTCATGGATGAAAATCAGGAAAACGGATTTCCATTAACCGCAAGAGAAGTCACGCGTGAAGCAATGGTTCAATCAGCACTGTTGTCCGCTGATCTTGCTAATGAAATCGGCCTTGGCAACGACAAGATAATCCTGTCTGCCAAGGTGAGCCAGGTACAGGATCTGATTTCGGTTTATTGTGAGCTTTCAAGAAGAAGCAATCATGCGCTTCATCTCGGCCTTACGGAAGCTGGCATGGGATCAAAGGGTATTGTGGCATCATCCTCAGCTATGGGGATTTTGTTGCAGCAGGGTATCGGAGATACCATACGGATTTCCCTCACACCGGAGCCAGGCGGCGATCGTACCCGCGAAGTGCAGGTGGGACAGGAACTTCTCCAGACTATGGGTTTTCGCTCATTTGTGCCGATTGTTGCGGCGTGCCCCGGTTGCGGACGTACCACATCCACAGTGTTCCAGGAATTGGCTAGCGATATTCAGGAACAGATCCGCCGGGATATGCCTGAATGGAAGACCAAGTATCCTGGTGTGGAGGATCTAAAAGTCGCTGTTATGGGTTGCATTGTGAATGGACCGGGAGAATCCAAACACGCGGATATTGGCATTTCACTACCAGGGACCGGTGAGACACCAGCTGCGCCCGTTTTTATCGACGGCAAGAAAACCCATACGCTTCGTGGTGAAAATATAGCTGAAGAGTTCCAGAAACTGGTGATTGACTATATCGAAGCCAGATACAGCAATCCTTAAACTGCGGTGGATTTTTGTTTATCAGCTTTGTCGGAACTGACCTTTCGCCAGGGTGCTGTAGCCAAAGGCATGCCATATAATTTCCCCTGTAGGAAATCGAATCCCCAGTCGTCCAATTTGGTGGCTGTGTTTACGTTTTCAACCCATTCTGCAGCCACCTGAACATTGAATGCGTGCGCGAGCTCACACAGGTTTTCAAGAAAATGGCAGTTTTCAGGATTTTGATCCAAGCCAGCGATCAGATTGCCATCAATCTTGACCATGCAAACACCCAGATCTCTTAAATGCGTGAACGCAGTACTGCCGGAACCGAAGTCATCGAGCGCAACACGACAACCAAGTTCCTTCAGGTTTCTGATTGCTGCAATGGTATCCCGGCTTTCTACCGGAATCTGCTCCGCTACCAATTCCACCATAAGACGTTCATTGCCGTATTTGATTTGTCCCAGACGGCTGGACAATTTGGTCAGCCATTCACCCTGTATCAGGGTCTCATGGGTAACATTGAGCGATATTTGAGCTTCCGGGTATTCTTCCAGCGTATCCAACACCAGTTCAAGTGCGTGTAGATCCACCAATCGCATCAATCCCAGATCGCTGGCTAGTTTAATAAAATCCGCATTTTCAGCCATGCCTTCATCCACATTGTCCATGCGCAGAAGTGCTTCATACATAACCGGTGATTGAGACTCTGCATCTATTATCGGCTGGAAAGCCAGGTGCATTGCTCCTGCTTCAAGTGCTTCAATGAAGCGTGTGACCATCGTTGAAACATTGCGTTTGGCTTCAATCAGATCTGGATGGTAGTCGTAAAGTTGAATGCCGATGCGTCTTTGTTTCTTGGCGTCTTTCAGAGCATCCAGAGCGCAGGCAATTGCCTGGGTTGGATTTTGCGCATGACGCGGCAAAAGGCAGGCACCGATATTGGCGCGAAGTGCTACCGGTCCGCAGCTGGTCTTGATCACTTTATCGTCGATTGAATCAATCAATCTGTAAGCAGCAATTGGAAATTCAGACTGCTGACAGTCTTTCAGGATCACACCAAATTTTGCGCCTGAGAACCGAGCCAAAATATCACCACTTCGCATTAGGCCCTGAAGAGTTTTCCCGATCTTGGTCAGGATCTCATCGCCAGCTGCGAAGCCGTAGATATTGTTGATTTTCTCAAAGTCTTTAAGTGCAAGTATCAGGAAGGCCGTGGAGTTGGAACCGATGACGCTGGAGGAAATTATGTGGCTGATATAATCCTGCAAATAGCGCCGGTTAGGGAGTCCCGTCAGATCATCATAATCGGAGCGTCGTTGCAGGTTTTCCTCGCGCTTGCGGCGTTCATTGATGATTCGTACAACCCCTTCTGCACGGGCAGGTTTGCCGCGTTCATCAGGATACCAACGGCCGGTATCCTCGATCCAGATGGGATCTTCACCTTCGAGGAATTCCGCATTGATTGAATAGATGCATTGAAAGACCCGGCCAGTTTTATCCACTTCTGATACAGCGTCTTTTTCGACTGTTGAGTAGCGCGTTTCACCACTGTCGCCGGTCAACATTCTTTCAAAGGATCGGGCATCCTTGAAGTCGGCATCCTGCTTAAAACCGATCAAAGCAGCGAAGTTCTCGCTCCAATTGATCTCATTTGCTGAAATATCCCATGTGTAACTTGCTTGGCCAATCGATGCCAGAATCTGAGACATTGAGCGCACTTTCCCGGTTTAGAATCAATCAGATGAAGTTAAACCGGAACCGTTAAGATTTTACTCAACTTCCGCCGGCGCAACCATCTTTTCTTGGGTCGGAACCGGCAATCAAACAACCGTTTTCGTGGTCAATTTTGATGATTTGTCCTCCGCCGTGTACAGCGCCTCTTTTGCAGATGTGACCCTTTTCAATCAGTCCCGCTTCGATGGAATCTCCTACTTCGGATTCAAGTGTCAGAGCACCGGTTTCATCCCAGAAGATTCTCGCATGATCCAGTGCTTGCTGGGGATCCATGTCATAGTCGAGCATATTGGAGAGAACATGAGCATGCCCCATGGCCTGATATGATCCGCCCATAACACCGTAGCAATGGGTGACCTTTTTGTCTTTGGTCACCATTGCCGGAATGATTGTGTGGAAGGGGCGTTTTGAAGGGCCGATAGCGTTTGCGTGGCCCGGTATCAGATTGAAGCCGCTACCCCTGTTTTGCAGTGTGACCCCAGACTCTGCAGTTGTAATCCCTGAACCAAATCCGCTGAATACAGAGTTGATGAATGAAACACACATGCCGTTACCATCAACAACCGACAAATATACGGTGTCCGAACCCGTTGGATCTGGCAACTTGATGTTGTCATTGCGTTTTTCCGGGTCATAAAGCCCGATCAGTTTTTCTATATGAGAGTCTGACAAGAGCGCTTCGATGGAATATTGCATGTTTGCGGCGTCAGAGATGTATTCATCCCTTGCCGTATATGCGATGCGGCCTAATTCAGCTTCAAGATGAGCGCGTGCAATACTATCTGCGTTTTCATCGGCACCAATTTTGTCCAGCATTTTTACGAGCATGATTGCTGTAAGGCCCTGGCCGTTAGGTGGGATTTCGTGCAGTGTATGACCTTGATATTCAGTTGAAATCAGATCGACCCAATCCACTGAGACGTTTGCCAGATCCTGTTCACTGATAAAACCACCATGGGCTTGAACAGTAGCCGCAATTTCGGAAGCAATTTCACCTTCATAAAGAGCAGAAGCTCCTTCGACTGCGATTTTTCTCAAGGTAGCACCAAGCTTTGGAAGGAAAAACTTCTCGCCGACTACCGGAGCTCTTCCATCCTTTAGAAGATGCTCAGCGGAGGTTGGAATTTTAGCGAGTTTGTCTCTTTTTTCAGCCCAGTCGGCGGCTACTCGCGGGGCTACAGGAAATCCGTTTTCTGCGTAATAGATTGCATCGGCAAAAAGACGCGCGAAATCCATGCGTCCAAATTTCTGATGAAGCGTCTCCCAAGCTCGCACGCTCCCCGGTGCCGTAATCGCGTGCGCGGATTCCACTTCAATTTCTGAGAAGCCATTTTCCAGATACCAGTCCAGATGTGCATTAGCTGCTGATCTGCCTGATCCATTCAAAGCGTGCAGCGTGCCATCAGCCTCTGCCACGATTGCAAAACAGTCTCCTCCGATACCCGTCATATGAGGTTCGACCACACATAAAGTGGCCGAAGCGGTGAGAGCGGCATCCACAGCGTTACCACCGTCTTTCAGAACATTAAGCGCACTCGTTGTGGCAAGTGCATGGGATGTGGCGACTGCAAAATCTGTTGCATATACAGGTGACCTTCCAGGTGCTGCAAAATTTCTATTCAACAGCTTGCTCCAAATCTGATGAGTGATAATAAGTGCATATATGAAACATAGCTTTACCCATGACTAGCCCTGGAGACCAAAATGTCAAAACTATCACTAACTCGTGCAAACCGGATTATTTCTCAGGCTTTCGCCCATGCCGCAAAGGAAGGATATAAGCCGCTGGGATGTATCGTTCTGGATGCGGGAGGCAATGTGAAAGCATTTCAATTGCAGGATGGTGCCTCCATCGGGAGATTTGCAATTGCTGGCGGAAAGGCGCGCGGCGCACTTGCCACGGGAACCGGTTCTCGCTGGCTGGAAGCACAGGCTGCCGGACGTCCACATTTTGTCACGGGTGTTACTTCAGCAATTGATGGTGGGGTTATTCCTGTTGCAGGCGGTGTGATAGCACGCGACAAGGGTGGTAATATCATTGCTGCTGTTGGGATTTCAGGCGACATGTCTGATGCCGATGAAGCATGTGCAATCGCTGGTATTGAAGCGGTTAATCTGATTGCTGATACCGGCGCCTGATCGCTAAATCAGAGACATTGGGCGGGGCAAGATTCAGTACCCGCCGTGTCCCACGTTCACATCACGGGTGGCAGAGCGGATAGATACTGTAAATCCGGCCAATATGTCTATCAATGCGATCATCATCAGAATGAAGAACACGGAGTGAGCGGCATCTCCGACCAGCAAAAACTCCACCAGATAAGCGATGAACACGAATGTGGATAGCAGGTGGTCGATAATTGAATTTGCACCCACGCGCGTTGCTTTTACAATTTCGAAAAATAACAGGAACAGTCCTACGGATACCATAAGGTCGCCCATGGTCATGACCCATTCGCGTCCCGAAATCATGGACAGACTCAGGATCTGATCATCCCAGACGGCCGCGCCCCCACCAATGAAAATCTGAATGTTGTAAACAATAAAAGGTACGATAAGGAGTGGTACGTTAGTAAGCATAATTGTTATTCCCCAAAACGAGATTCCCTGCTTGTTGCTGCTTATCTGGCAATATTACCCTGAATGTACACTGAATATAACAAAAAAGGGCCGACAAATGTCGGCCCTGAAACGTTTTCAAAAACAAATGTTTTTATATGGAGCTCTTTGGCTCCAGAATTTGACGACCACGATACATGCCTGATTTCAGGTCGATGTGGTGAGGACGTCTCAATTCGCCGCTGTCTTTGTCTTCGACATAAGCTTTAGCTTTCAGCGCATCACTAGAGCGGCGATGACCGCGCTTCATGCGTGTGATTTTACTCTTTGGTACAGCCATTTGCTTGCTCCAATATTCCAACTAAAAAAGGGCTCTTCAAAGCGAAAGTCAACTTCGCGAGAGCCCGATAAGGTTCATCTGGACGGTCCTATACAGAATTTTCTTCGATTTGACCATAGGCAAAGCGATTTTTTTCGCATTCCAATTATTGCAGGCATTTGATGTAAGCGCCAGATGCTCTTGCTCTCTTGCGGACAATTCCAGCAAGCCGATTCATGCCCCTGCTGGGCTTTGCAGCATTACGCTTTTTTGGGTTAGGCAGGGTGACTGTTAAAAGTGCTGATTGCCCTGGACCCAACGATTTTGCGGAACGTTTGAAATAATTTTGAGCGGCTGCTTCCACTCCAAAAACCCCGTTGTCCAGTTCTGCAATATTCAGATAGATTTCCATGATGCGTTTCTTTGACAAGACAGTTTCCGCCATCAATGCATAAGGAATTTCCAGACCTTTCCTTAAAAATGAGCGATCCGGCCATAGGAACAGGTTTTTGACCAGCTGCATCGTAATTGTTGATGCGCCACGGGTGCGTTCACCGTCAATTGCGTCTTCTATCACTGAATTCAACGCTTCCCAATCCACGCCGTCGTGACTGCAGAACTTACCGTCTTCGGAGCTTAGCACTGACCGGTAGATATGCGGTGAAATGTCCTCGAAATTCACCCATTGCCTTTCAGCACCTGGCCCAACCAGACGATCATGAATCATAAGTGTTGAGATTGGGTGCACGCCTTCAATTCTGTAAAGTAATAGCAATGCAAGTGGCACAAAGGTTACAAGGCAAAAAACGGCGAGGCAAAAACGCCAAAGAAACCCGAACAAAGTTCTACGATTACGGGTTTTTTTCTTTGGCCTGGGTTTTCTGGAAGTCGGTTTTTTTGTTTTTGATGCCATGGACGCTTCTTTAGCGCATAAATTTCGCGTAAGGAACGGAAAGAATCATGCATTTTATCAGGATATCGGATGTCAGATTTTCAAACCTTGTTGAAAGCCCACGCGGAATTGGTGGAAAAGAGCCTTGAAAAGCTCCTTGATGGCAGCCCATTGTCGATGGAACATTCGCGTCCAGCCAGATTGATGGAAGCACTGCGCTATTCTTCACTTGATGGTGGCAAACGTTTGCGTCCTTTCCTGGTAATAGCCTCAGCCTCCATTTTCAGTGTGCCGGCATCTCAGGCCGTCTGGGCTGGATCGGCCCTGGAATGTATCCATTGTTATTCATTGGTTCATGATGATCTTCCAGCTATGGATGATGATGATTTGCGCAGAGGGCGACCAACAACGCATAAGGCGTTTGATGAAGCCACGGCCATTCTGGTCGGGGACGCACTTCTTACGTTAGCGTTCGACATACTTTCCCGAAATGAAGTGCACAAGCAAGCCGAAGTTCGAATTGAACTGGTTCAGCTTTTTTCCCGCTTTGCCGGACTGGGTG
>CAWUJF010000003.1:0-22548 GCA_963922405.1 uncultured Hyphomicrobiales bacterium
ATTACAACAAAGAAGACAAGGGAGAATATCCACGTCTCTTGGCAGTGGATTATGAAATGGTAGTCCCGGTTAATGAAACTATTCGTGTTCTTGTAACTGCTGATCCTGGCGGAGTTATTCACAACTTTGCAATGCCAGCTTTTGGTCTTAAAATGGATGCCATTCCGGGCCGTACCAATGAGACTTGGTTTAAGGCTAACAAAACAGGCATGTATTACGGACAGTGCTCCGAACTGTGCGGCATCAATCACGCCTTTATGCCGGTGGCTATCAGAGTGGTTACAAGAGAACAATTCGATGCATGGCAAGCTGCAGCAGCTGATGATCTGGACGTTGCAAACGAAGCGCTTGTTGCCTCAATCGAAGAAGAACGAAACATCAAGCTGGCTCAGACAAACCAGTAAAGACCGGATTATAGGAGAAACAACATGGCTACAGCATCAGCAGCTCACGCACATGACCACAAGCCGGGCTTTTTCAAGCGCTGGTTTTATTCAACCAACCATAAGGATATCGGTACCCTTTACCTGATATTCGCGATTATTTCTGGTATCGTCGGCGGCTTCCTGTCCGTGATGATGCGTTGGGAACTTGCGGAACCAGGGATGCAGATTTTTGGTGATCCGCATGTGTATAATGTGTTCACCACGGCTCACGGCTTGATCATGATCTTCTTCATGGTGATGCCAGCGCTGATTGGTGGTTTTGCCAACTGGATGGTCCCGATCATGATCGGTGCGCCGGACATGGCGTTCCCGAGAATGAACAACATTTCATTCTGGCTTTTGCCTCCTGCTTTGTTCCTGCTGGTTCTTTCAATGTTCGTTGAAGGCCCTCCAGGTGGATACGGCGTTGGTGGTGGTTGGACCATTTATCCGCCGCTGTCTTCAACCGCGGGTCAGCCTGGACCAGCGATGGATCTGGCTATCTTCAGTTTGCATATCGCAGGCGCCTCCTCGATTTTGGGTGCTATCAACTTCATCACAACCATTTTCAATATGCGTGCACCAGGCATGACATTATTTAAAATGCCGTTGTTTGCATGGTCAGTGCTTATTACAGCGTTCCTCCTGTTGCTTTCATTGCCGGTTCTTGCTGGTGCGATCACCATGCTACTGACCGACCGTAACTTCGGTACCACATTCTTCGTGCCTGACGGAGGCGGAGACCCAATACTGTTCCAGCACTTGTTCTGGTTCTTCGGTCACCCAGAGGTGTACATTCTGATTTTGCCTGGCTTCGGTATCATCAGCCACATCGTTTCCACATTCTCACGCAAGCCGGTATTCGGTTACATGGGCATGGCACTAGCGATGATCGCGATTGGTGCTGTTGGCTTTATCGTGTGGGCTCACCACATGTACACAGTTGGTCTTTCACTGGATACGCAACGTTATTTCGTGTTTGCCACAATGGTTATTGCGGTTCCAACCGGGGTCAAAATCTTCTCATGGATTGCCACAATGTGGGGAGGTTCGATCTCGTTCAGAACACCAATGCTCTGGGCAATCGGATTTATCTTCCTGTTTACAGTCGGTGGTGTGACCGGTGTTCAGCTGGCAAACGCCGGGCTTGACCGTGCATTCCACGACACATACTACGTTGTGGCGCACTTCCATTACGTGCTGTCCATGGGTGCTGTGTTCTCGATTTTTGCAGCTTGGTACTACTGGTTCCCTAAAATGACCGGTTACATGTACAACTCAATACTTGCCAAGACGCATTTCTGGATGTTCTTCATTGGTGTGAACATAACGTTCTTCCCGCAGCACTTCCTCGGACTGCAGGGTATGCCGCGTCGTTATGTGGATTACCCAGATGCATATGCTGGTTGGAACTATGTGTCCTCAGTTGGCTCATATCTATCAGCTTTGTCTGTGATATTGTTCCTTTACATCGTGTTTGAAGCATTCGCTAAGAAACGTGTAGCTGGGGATAATCCTTGGGGTGAAGGCGCCACAACTCTTGAGTGGCAGCTTCCATCACCACCACCATTCCACCAGTGGGAAACACTACCAAAAATCAAGTAAACAAATACGGGTGGCTGTAGCAGCCACCCGACCGTTCATTTAACAGGGCTAAAGAGCAGTATCGATGACAGTAGAAAGCATCAGGGAAGAAGACACAGCTAAGCTTATGTCTACCGCAATGCCGGGAGACTACTACAAGCTCATGAAGCCTCGTGTCATGTATCTCGTTATCTTTACCGCTTTCGTCGGTATGCTGATGGCTCCAGGATCCATTGATCCTTGGTTGGGCTTTATAGCAATCCTTTGCATCTCCATCGGTGCCGGAGCCTCCGGTGCGCTAAATATGTGGTATGACTCAGACATTGACCGCATCATGAAACGCACAGAGAAGCGTCCGATACCTGTCGGCCAGGTACAGGAATCAGAAGCTCTTACTTTTGGTTTGCTACTTTCAGCCTTCTCTGTAGTGACCTTGGGTTTGTTGGTAAACTGGCTTTCCGCGGGATTGCTTGCATTTACAATCTTCTTTTACGCGGTCATTTATACCATGTGGCTAAAACGCTCCACACCGCAGAACATCGTTATTGGTGGAGCAGCAGGTGCGTTTCCTCCGGTAATCGGTTGGGCTGCAATGACCGGTACTATAACCATTGAAAGCATCGTATTGTTCGCGATTATATTCCTATGGACGCCTCCGCATTTCTGGGCATTGGCGCTTTTCCGGTTGAAAGACTACGAAGTGGCTGAAGTACCGATGATGCCTAATGTGCAAGGTGAAGCATCAACCCGTTTACAGACTTTCGTATATTCCATCGCAGTTGGTATTACAGGCGTGCTTCCAGCGGTCATTGGCTTCGCATCCCTTGTTTATGGCGCATTCGCGCTTGGTCTCGGCGCCTGGTTTATCTGGCTGGGTTACAAGGTGTGGAAAAAGGGTTCCGCCGAGAACGGTTATGCCCATGAAAAGAAACTGTTTGGCTTTTCGATTATCTATCTATTCGCGATATTTGCCGCTCTTGGCACGGAAGCAATCATAATGAGACTGGTTGGCTAGATATGGCTGAAGGTAAATACACACAAGAAAATATCGAAATGACCGAAGCGCAGAAGAAATCTCAACGCGCACGTAACATCGCTTTGGCACTGATTTTGGCTGGCTTTGTGATCCTTCTCTATTTCGGTACTCAGGCTAAACTTGGCGCTAACATTCTACAAAGGCCTCTTTAAAGATTGAACAATGACTAAAGCTGCTGACAACAATACAGGTGATACCCGCAACAATTTCCGTGTCGTAGCTATGTGCCTTGGCATGGTATTCGGCATGGGCGGCCTCGCTTATGCATCTGTGCCACTGTACGAGCTGTTCTGCCGGGTTACCGGTTATGGTGGCACAACACAGGTAGCGACCAACGTTGACGGAATTCAAGTTATTGATCGTGATATAAATGTGCGCTTTGATGCTAATACCGCCAGAGAGCTAAATTGGGAATTCGCTCCCGAAACTCGTCAGGTTACCCTCAAGATGGGAGAGAAGATGCTCGTTAATTACGTGGCAAAAAATCTGTCCGAGGAACCGATCGTAGGCATGGCCACATTCAATGTGACACCACAAGCTGCGGGTATTTTCTTCAACAAAATCGAGTGCTTCTGCTTCACCGATACCTATATCGAGCCAGGCGGAACACTGGAGATGCCGGTAACCTTCTTCGTCGATCCGGAAATGGATCAGGAAAAAGCAATGAAGGCTCTGAACACAATTACTTTGTCATACACATTTTACGAAAGTGATGAGGATCCAGCTGATGTTCTGGCGGAACAAGAGGCTGAGGAATTAGACGCTGGAAATAGCTAATCCTTGGGGTTATAAGAATACAAATCCGGGCGAACCGGTCAAAATTAGGAGCAAAAAATGGCTGATAGTCATAATGTAGACCACGATTATCATATTATCGATCCAAGTCCATGGCCATTGATCGGTTCGATTGCCGGTCTCATAACTGCTATGGGGGCAGTTGCGTTAATGCGGAACCTTTCCGGCGGCGAATTTCTGGTTGCCGGACTTGATCTTGCAGCTGCTGGCCCATGGATTTTGTACCTAGGTTTGGCCCTGGTGATGTACACCATGTATGCTTGGTGGGCAGATACGGTGAAAGAAAGCCATGAAGGCCATCATACACCGGTTGTATCACTCCATCTTCGCTATGGAATGTTGCTCTTTATTGCATCAGAAGTGATGTTTTTCGTTGCATGGTTCTGGGCATTTTTCGATGCAAGTCTTTTCCCCGGTGAAGCGGTTCAGTATTCACGTGTAGAACATACTGGCGGTCAGTGGCCACCTGCGGGCATCGAAGTTCTAGACCCTTGGCATCTACCGCTGTTCAACACAGTTATCCTATTGCTCTCGGGTACGACTGTTACCTGGGCACACCATGCATTGATTGAAGGTGATCGCAAGACGTTGAAAGGCATGTTGTTTGCAACAGTTGCCTTGGGAATCTTGTTTAGTTTCGTTCAGGCTTATGAATATGGGCATGCGCCATTTGCGTTTTCTGAATCAATCTACGGCGCCACATTCTTTATGGCTACAGGTTTCCACGGGTTTCACGTTCTGGTTGGCACAATCTTCCTGATCGTATGCCTGTTCCGTGCGATGGCTGGTCACTTCACACCGGAAAAACATTTCGGTTTTGAAGCTGCAGCTTGGTACTGGCACTTCGTGGATGTGGTATGGCTGTTCCTTTTCTGCGCAGTCTACGTCTGGGCATCCTGGGGCGCTGCAATCGCCGCCATTTAGGATTTGCACAAAATCTCTGTTTAAAGGCGGCCATTGCGCCGCCTTTTTTATGGCATCGTGAAAGTGAATATTGATGGCAGAAGAAGCACCAAAGGATAAAGCGATCTATTTGCAACCCACAGCCACTCAGGTCGGGTTTCGCAATTGTTGTCCTCGTTGTGGCGAAGGAAGGCTATATCAAGGACTTCTGAAACCGGGTACCCATTGTCAGAATTGCGGACTGGATTACAGCTTTATTGATTCCGGTGATGGACCTGCCGTGTTTGTTATTCTCATCATTGGATTTGTGGTGACCGCACTTGCGATGGGACTTCAGGTATCAATGGCACCACCGCTCTGGTTGCAGATGATAATATGGGTTCCAGTGATTATTGTACTCTCCATATGGGGACTGCGTTTTTCAAAGAGCATCATGATTGCTTTGCAATATCAGACCAAGGCGCATGAGGGTGTTCTTGAGGATGAGGCTTAATCGATGCGTTTATCCACCATCATTCTGCTGATATGCATGTCTGCCGCATTGGTCGTCTTGGTAACCCTGGGCAACTGGCAGATGGATCGGCTCGAGTGGAAAGAAGACTTGATTGAAAGGGTTAATGCCCGTCGTGATCTGCCGCCCGTACCACTTTTGGAATTGCTTGAGAAGAATACAGATCTGGCAAACCATGAATATTCGCCTGTTCAGATACGAGGTCAATTTGATCACGAAAAGGAAGTCTATTATTTCACGACAGATGCAAAAGGTGCGTCCGGTTGGAATGTTTACACACCTTTAATGTTGAATGATGGAAAGATATTGATCGTCAATCGTGGGTTTGTCCTCTTCCCGCTGCGTGATGCGTCTTCCAGATCAGAAGGACAGGTCACGGGTGAAATCGATATCCAGGGTCTTTTACGATTGCCTGTGGCTGAAAAACCTTCTGCTTCCTACGACAACAATTTTGCAAAAAGAGAGTTTTATTGGCGTAGCCTCAATGAGATGGCGGAACTGATGGCAGATGATGAGAACCGTTTTCTACCGATTTTTGTGGACGCTGATGACGCTGCAAATCCTGGCGGCTGGCCAAAAGGTGGGGCAACCAAAGTTTCCTTTACCAACAACCATCTGCAATATGCCGTGACATGGTATGGACTCGCCGTTACTCTGTTGGGAGTTGGTGGATTCTTTTTATTTTCGCGTAGACGGGAAACAAATGAACAGTAAGGCAAATCTAACACTAAAACTGTGCGGGC
The DNA here is from genome assembly GCA_963922405.1 of uncultured Hyphomicrobiales bacterium. Classification (GTDB taxonomy): domain Bacteria; phylum Pseudomonadota; class Alphaproteobacteria; order Rhizobiales; family Rhizobiaceae; genus JAALLB01. The sequence continues at coordinate 5,998 of CAWUJF010000003.1, forward strand.
CGCGTGGATTTTGCGCTGGCGTCGACAGAGCTATTCAGATGGTTGTTCTGGCCCTGAAAAAATACGGTGCGCCGGTATATGTGCGTCATGAAATTGTTCACAACAGATATGTCGTAGAAGGTCTCGAGGCTAAGGGTGCGATTTTTGTGAAAGAACTGGATGAGATACCACCTACCAATCAGCCAGTTATATTTTCAGCCCACGGTGTCCCGAAGTCGGTACCAGCCAATGCTGAAGCGTTGAACTTGCATTATCTTGATGCCACCTGTCCGTTGGTATCCAAGGTGCATAAACAGGCCATACGCCATATTCGGCAGGGCCGCCACGTGCTCTTAATCGGCCATGCCGGACATCCGGAAGTGATTGGGACGATGGGGCAGGTTCAGCCGGGTGAAATGACTTTGATTGAAGATGTGGAAAGTGCTCACAGCTACAATCCGGAAGATCCCGAGGCACTGGGATTTGTAACACAAACCACATTGTCGGTTGATGACACAGCAGAAATCCTCAGGGTTTTACAGGAACGCTTTCCACAAATGCAGGCACCGGCAGCGGAATCGATCTGTTACGCCACCACCAACCGGCAGGAAGTCGTTAAGGTTGCGGCCCAAGGCGCAGATCATTTCCTTATTGTAGGTGCTCCAAATTCATCTAACTCCAAACGCCTTGTGGAAGTGGCTCTGAAAGCCGGGGCTGCAAAGGCCATGCTGGTTCAAAAGGCTGAAGATATCCCCTGGGAAGAATTGGCCGATGCTGGCATTGTGGGGCTTTCTGCAGGGGCTTCAGCACCGGAGATTCTGGTGAACGAGATTATCGAGTCATTTCAGCAGCGGTATAATCTGACGCTGGATTTGGTGGAAACAGTCAAGGAAGACGAGGAGTTTCTGGTAGCGCGTGATTTGCGTGATACAACGCTGACTGCACAGGATATGGCTTTTGTGAACGGATCAAACTGAGCATGGCAGTCTACACTGAAATCCCTGATGAAGAGCTGGTTGAATACCTAAAACACTACGACATCGGAGAGCTCCATTCCCTCAAGGGCATTGCGGAAGGCGTTGAGAATTCCAACTACATTCTAACCACAGATAATGGCCCATACATTCTGACGCTTTATGAAAAACGTGTGGACCCAGCTGATCTGCCATTCTTTTTGGGGTTAAAACTGCATTTATCAAAAAATGGGGTCGTTTGCCCGGAACCGGTCGCACTTAAGTCGGGAGAAAATCTATCAAATCTGGCAGGCAGACCATCTGCCATCATTACTTATCTTGACGGTAACTCGGTTCGCCGGCCTAACACCTCCCACTGCGAACAGGTAGGAGAAGCTTTAGCAAAAATGCATCTGGCAGGAGAGGGTTTTGAACTCACTAGGGAAAATGCCCTGGGGTTGAGTGGTTGGCGTCCTTTGTATGAAATGTCGGGTGAGGGCAGTAACAAGGTTGCAGATGGCTTGGCCGACTTTATCAAGCAGGAACTGGACTATCTTGAAGATAACTGGCCGACAGATTTGCCTGCTGGAGTAATTCACGCCGATCTTTTCCCGGACAATGTTTTTTTCCTGAAGAACAAACTTTCCGGACTGATTGATTTCTATTTCGCCTGTAATGATTTGCTGGCTTACGATGTGGCTGTGTGCATCAACGCGTGGTGTTTTGAAGCAGATTATTCAATGAATGTCACAAAAACACAGGCTTTACTGAGGGGCTATCAGAGTGTCAGACAATTCAGCCGGGAAGAACTAGATGCTCTGCCGATACTGTGCCGTGGTTCTGCACTTCGCTTCCTGCTCACACGGTTATACGACTGGCTAAACGTACCACCGGGAGCGCTCGTGGTTCCCAAGAACCCGGCAGAATACATCTCTAAACTTCGTTTTCATCAGGCAGTCAAATCCGCCGAAGGATACGGGGTCGAATTCGCATGAGCATAGTAGAAATCTGGACAGACGGAGCCTGCTCAGGAAATCCGGGACCCGGCGGTTGGGGCGCATTGCTGAGATTTGGCGAAGCCGAGAAAGAACTGTTTGGCGGTGAAGCGGAAACCACAAACAATCGCATGGAACTGACCGCTGCTATCGAGGCGCTAAACGCACTTAAAAAGCCCTGCAAGGTCAAGCTGACAACCGATTCACAATATGTGAAAGGCGGTATCACCGGCTGGATACACGGTTGGAAAAAGAACGGCTGGAAAACCGCAAACAAAAAACCGGTCAAAAACGCTGAACTCTGGCAGGCGCTGGATGAGGCGGTTTCACGTCATCAGGTTGAATGGCATTGGGTGAAGGGCCATGCTGGCCACCCTGAAAATGAAAAGGCGGACGAACTCGCCCGCCGGGGTATGGAAGACTACAAATAGTCTGATCGCGTTTAAAGCAACGCGATAATGTTTTCAGCGTTGGATACAGTAGCTTCGCTTGGCACATCTTCCACATTGAGTGTAGTTACGTTGCCGTCCTCTACGATCATGGCATAGCGTTTCGAACGCATACCAAGACCTCTTGCGGTCAGGTCCAGTTCCATGCCGATAGCCTTTGCGAAGTCAGCGTTCGGATCACAAAGGAATTTGATTTTGCCTTCAGCACCGGAGATACTTGCCCATGCATCCATCACGAACACATCATTCACGGAAACAACGGCAATCTCGTCGATTCCCTTGGCTTTGATTTCATCTGCATTATCAACGAAACCAGGAAGATGGTTCATGTGGCAGGTTGGTGTAAATGCACCTGGTACTGCGAAAATGACCACTTTCTTTCCAGATGTCAGTTCACTGGTGGATATGGTTGCAGGCCCGTCTTCACCCATGGTGTAGAAAGTTGCGTCTGGCAATGAGCTACCTACGGAAATTGTCATGAAATTCTCCCGAAATTGATAAACTGGAAATATATAAGGCGATTGGCCACTACAGGTCAGATATAAACCCTACGGGTCAAAGTTCAACGCCAAATATCGAAACCCTGAGTGCCTGCCACCAAAGTGTATCGCAATTGTGTCCCCAAAATATCTGTTCCCTCAGGCGCCTGAGAAACATCAAGAGCAAAGGTTGCTGTGTTTTCTGCTTGTGACACAAGCTTTGCTGGCTTCAGATACCAATCACTTGGACCTTCAACGAAAAGAGCCGGTTTACCAAAACGTTTTTCATGTTTGACCTTGATATGCATCGTATCGTGGTCTGGCATATCCACATTGGCAATCTTTTCCGCCGCAGGCTTTTCCTTCGGCACTGAAAGTTGGGCAAAGCTTACTGTGCGAACCGTTGATGGATCGGAAATAAGCAACTTGTTTGCCGCAATACTCATTTCAGCGCGTGCTGGGATACAGATTTCTTCACACACTCCAATCAACAGATTCAGGTTTAATGAACCGGACCCACTGGAAATCATCTCTCCCTTAAATGGAAACGTCACATTGTTTTTATACCCGGCATATGAGCCACCGGAATCAATTGTATACGTGACCAGCTTGGGTGTTGGGAATTCCACTTCTTTGATTGTAAATCCTTTTGAAGCAGAAAAATCAAACCGCGGAGGAATGCCCGAGCTCCCTGGGTATCGCCAATAGGTGGACCAGCCTGGTTCGAGTTGTACTTCCACAGCGCCAGAAACAACACCTGTTTTTGGATCAACTGAAGCGATAAGACGTGCTTTCCCACCACCGAGATCTTGCCAGTCACTTGAAGCCGCCTGTGCAGATTCAAACGAGGAAACAGCAAAAAACATGCTGACGATGAGCGAATAAGCTAGAGATTGTTTTTTGGTCATAATAACTAAATAGAATAAATGGGATAAGTAAGCTAACAACGATTTCTAGCGTTCATTCATATTTTGGTGAAACATCTTAAGGCAAGTTTACCGCTAACCATTAGGAATTGATTTTGTTTACAAAATTATACTGGAGTGATATCCGAACATCAAACCTTGAAGTTGGGCGATTTAATGGGTGAAGAATTTCCATCTCTTTGTGGAAAGTTTTTGATTGCGATGCCGGGAATGGGGGATACCCGTTTTGACAGGTCAGTAATCTATATTTGTGCGCACACAAATGAAGGCGCGATGGGCTTCATCATAAATCAGATCATGGAAGCACCCAGCGTTTCAGATTTCTTACATCAGCTGGAAATTATCACAGACGCTGAACGGGAAAATCTTCCCGAAACCCTTGCAAAACAGGAAATGTATGTGGGCGGTCCGGTTGAACCTGGTCGCGGGTTTGTCATTCATACCCCTGAGTTCAATAGTGAATCCACACTGAGCATCAGCGAGAATGTAAGGCTTACGGCGACACTCGAGGTTCTCAGGGCTATTGCTACGGGCAGGGGCCCGCAAAAGATCATCATGGCACTGGGATATTCCGGTTGGTCAGCTGGTCAGCTTGAGGACGAAATTTCATCGAATGGATGGCTCACAGCAGATGCTGATGAAACAATTTTGTTCGACAAAGATCATAAGCGAAAATACACAGACAGCCTTGCATTACTCGGGATTGATGAGACCCTTTTGTCCTCAGATGCCGGTCACGCGTGAGCTTTGATTAGCCGAACTCTATCAGAACAGCACCTAACGCAATCAGGGCAATTACAAACAGTTTTGCTGAACTAACCTTTTCCCGAAATAGGAATATGCCAATCAGCGTTGCAAATATGATCGAAGTTTCGCGCAATGCAGCCGCCTCGCTCACATTGCCGATGCGCGTGGCTAGCATCAGCGTGGCAAAAGAGAAATAAGCCACAAAGGCGCCTACCAATCCTCTGACCAGCAGTGGTTTTACAGGCGGTTTTTCAAGCAAACCTTTCCAATGTACAAAGGCGACCACCGGAAAACCAAACCCGCCCAAAAAGAAAAACCAGGAAAGAAACATAAAGGGATTTTCAGCCAGCCTGATCCCATAGGCATCTACAGTTGTGTACAGTGCAATGAAAATCCCAGCGCCAATTGCAAGAAGAATTGATGGGATGAGGTTTGACTGCACAACGGGTGAAAGCTGTACCTCTTTTATATTGATGCGTGCCAGCGAGATAATCGCGCCGGAAAGAAGGATCATGCCGACCCACTGTCCGGCCGATAGGTTTTCTGCAAATACTATGATCGCAAGGATGGCAATCATCAACGGGCCTGTCCCGCGGGCAATAGGATAGGTCAGAGTGAAGGCACCTTTGGAAAACGCGGCCGATTGCAACCATTCATAAGCAAGATGCAGCAGGAAGGACGCAGCCAGAACCCATATCAAAAAGCCAGTTGGAAGCGGAAAGACAAACAGGGCAAAAGGTGCGGCCATAAGGGAGTAAAAAACGTTGATGATTCCGCGATTGAGATATGGGTTGTTTACCGTTTTGCCACCCTTGTTGAGGGCTGCAAACACCGCGTGGGCAAATGCGGATACAAGGGCTAGCACCAGAGCAAGCCTCTCCCCTTCCGGGGTGCCCGCCAGTTCAACAAAATACTCGCCCATACCACATCCAGATTTGATTTCAGATGAACATTGAACAGGAATTATGTTTGTCAAACAAGCAGGAAACTGCCAAAGGAATATCATGAAACTTCTAGTTGGTTTTCAGGAGAATATTTGATGGACATTCGGGCAGTCATTTTCGACAAGGATGGTACGCTGATTGATTTTGCCGCAACGTTTAATCCAGCTACCCGTCTGGTTCTTGATGAATTGTGTTCGGGTGATAAAGCATTGATGCAGCAGGCAGCGGATGCACTTGGCTATGATCTTGAGAAGATGGAAGCAAGACCCGGTTCAGTCCTGATCGCTGGATCAGGGATTGATATGAGCCATGCACTTGCAACGGTTTTGCCTATCAAGGAACCGGCTGAATTCAGTGTCGAACTGGATGCGCTATATGGCGAGATATGTCAGGATACGGTGGAAAAAATACCGGGTGTGGACAAAACACTGGAACATCTCCATTTACAGGATGTGACTTTGGGAATTGCCACAAATGACGCACAAGCCAATGCCGTACTTCAGATGGAAGTTCTGGAGCTTGATCATCTTTTTGAACATATTATCGGAGCAGACTCCGGTTATGGGGCGAAGCCGGGCAGTGGTATGATTGACGCATTCACGGATGTGGTGGGATTTGCACCTCATCAGGTGATGATGGTAGGAGACAGTTATCACGATCTGGAAGCAGGAAGAAATGCAGGTGTTATGACCTGTGGTGTGGAAACAGGTCCGGCGACCCGCGCTGAACTGGAGCCATACGGAGATTTCGTCATCGCTTCTATCAATGAACTGCCAGCCTTAATCGGTGTATAAGGTAACAGGAATTATCGATGGCCAAATATTATGAAGAACGGCATTCAATAGCGGCAATCTGGTGCCAGCGGTTTGCAGTGTTTCTGCTACCGTACTTCCTGCTCGTAATTCTCCTGTATCGCTTTGGAAAAATCGAAACTGTCCAGTCGTGGGTGCTGATCGCGGTTGGCCTGCTCATAGGCGTTTTCTCCTTGATCTTTGCCTTGCGTGCGATCGCGGAGTTATGGTCAAAAGGCTATCGTGGTGGATCAAAGGTGGTACGTGGTACCATACTCACCCTTCTTGTTCTGGCGCCTTTCGCCTATCAGGCATTTCTGGCTGTCCGTTTTCCGCTCGCGAATGACATCTCTACAGACACATTCTCTCCACCGGAATATGTAAATGCAGCCACATTCAGGGCAAGTAAGGTAGAGAGTGGTATGAATCCGGTCCAGGAATATGATGACGACTATTCAGACCTTGTTGTAGCCTCCTATCCGAAACTGCAATCACGGCGTTATCCGGCAGGCCCGGAAAGGGTATTACAGGCTGTGCAGGCAATCATAGCTGATAATGAATGGCCAATTACCGGCACCAAGGGCTTGCCGGAGAATCGAACGGAAAGTGAAGCCGAACTCGATGAAAATACAACAACTGCAGGTCAGGATGAGGAACTGGAAGACAACGTTGCAGCTCCCGATGACATATTCATTGAGATTTTGGAACGCACCCTGATTTTCGGCTATGAGAATGACGTGGTCATTCGCATCATCAGTGAAGACCAGAACACGCTCGTGGATGTGCGTTCTTCCTCAAGATGGGGCAGGCATGATTTCGGATACAATGCGCGATTGATTGAATCAATTCTGACGCAGCTCGATACCGCTCTATTGGGAATTGCAGGCGAAGGTTAAACTGCGGAATATTCGCTGTTGAGAGCGGGTGGTCCGTCACAAACAACCCTGCTTTGATGCACCAGGTCTTCCAGATGGGCAAAGACAGAGAGGCCGGCAGCACCATGCAATCGGGGATCTGTGTCTTTGTATATCACCTTAACAATGTCGGGGATAGTTTTGTCACCTGCACGAACTCGGGACAAGACGGCTGTTTCACGCATTTTACGATGGGCCCGCAGAGCACGTACAAATTCAGGAGCTTTCTCCAGTCTTCCGCCGTGCCCTGGAAAGTAAACCGTTTCTGAGCGTTCCATCATGACATTGAGTGACGCCATGTAATCGGCCATGGATCCATCAGGCGGGGCAACAATAGAAGTGGCCCAGGCCATCACATGATCACCTGAAAAGAGCATTTCCGTATCACACAAAGCGAAACACACATGGTTTTTGGTGTGACCCGGTGTGAGTATGGTCTCGAGTTTCCAGTCTTTCCCCTCGATAAACTCTCCATGCCCTAGACGAACATCAGGATTGAAATCACGATCAGCAGCGGCATCAAGTGTGTTTTGTTCACCCAAATGCAATTCACGGGAGTCCCTGTGTGGTCCCTCAGCCAGGATGGGAGCACCTGTTTTTTCCTTCAAAGGCTTCGCCAGAGGTGAATGATCCATATGGGTGTGCGTCACAATGATGTGTGAAACAGTTCTGCCCTTAAGTGTCTCGCACAAAAGATCAAAATGAGCATCAATTGCTGGGCCCGGATCGATGACAGCCACGCTGTCATCTCCAAGAATATAGGTGTTTGTGCCCCGATAAGTGAACGCACTTTCATTGGGCGCTGTTATTCTTTGGATCCCGGGAGCGATTTCGACAGCACGCCCGTGGGCCGGATCAAATTCAATTCTGAAAGAAGGTGTAGACATGAAGTTCGTTTTTGCATTTTTGCATGCTTGATGCCAGAGGTATTACTTAATATAGATGATTAAGTTAATCACAAACTGGAGCAGGTAATGACCCCCAACTATACAAACAATGCACTTGCAACAAGAAGCATTGCAGATTCTTCATCCAAACTGATTTTACAGGTTCTGCTCGTTGCGTTCGGCGTTGCACTCATCGCCCTATCGTCAAAGTTCAAGGTTCCCTTGTGGCCTAACCCAACACCGGTGACTATGCAGACGCTGGCTATTTTCGCACTTGCCTCAGCTTATGGTAGCAGACTGGCAGTTGCCACACTGCTTGCCTATATGGTGACCGGCGCTATGGGCGCTCCTGTCTTTACCGGAACACCTGAAAAAGGCATTGGTCTTGCTTACATGGCTGGTCCTACTGGTGGATATCTGGCAGGTTTTGTGGTGATGGCTTACATCACAGGTCTGGCTGCTGATCGCGGCTGGAGCAAAAGCCCGTTCAAGATGGCTGGCGCCATGTTTACCGGCGAAGTCATCATGCTGGTAATGGGTGCGCTCTGGATGGGATACCTGTTCGGATCAGACAAGATCATCGCTTGGGGTATTGGTCCATTCATCGTAACTGACCTGATCAAGCTCGCTATTGCTGCATGCATCGTGCCTGCGATCTGGGGTCTGTTCAAAAAGAAATAATGCCCCTTGGAATTGGATTTGGAAACCCGGTCATTTGGCCGGGTTTTTTAATGCGACAATTCTTTCAGGCCTGAATCCAGGCCAGCCAAAGTCATCGGGAACATTCTGCCACCAAAGAGTTGCAGGATCATTTGCGTCGACTGCGTGTATCGCCAAACCCGTTCAGCTACCGGATTAAGCCAAATAGCATTCTGCCAGGTATCCAAAACCCGCTTCAACCAGACCTCACCGGATTCTTCGTTCCAGTGCTCAACAGAACCACCCGGATAAACAATCTCATAAGGGCTCATGGCCGCATCGCCCACAAATATGACCTTGTAATCCGGTCCATATGTGTGAAGCACGTCCCAGGTTGAGAGACGTTCCGTGTAGCGTCTCGAATTATCTTTCCAAACGCCCTCGTAAAGGCAGTTATGAAAATAGAAATATTCAAGGTTCTTAAGTTCGGTCCGTGCTGCGGAAAACAGTTCTTCCACCAGCTTCACATGGTCATCCATGGATCCGCCGATATCAAGGAACAGCAGAACCTTAACCGCATTTCTGCGTTCGGGACGTGTTTTCACATCCAGATAGCCGTGTTCAGCAGTGGCGCGGATTGTGCCGCTCAGGTCCAACTCTTCATCGGCTCCATCACGAACCCAGCGCCGCAATCGCTTGAGCGCAATCTTGATGTTGCGGGTTCCCAGTTCTACGGAGTCATCGAGGTTCTTGAACTCTCGTTTGTCCCAAACCTTAACTGCACGCCGGTGCCTGCTCTCATGCTGACCGATACGCACACCTTCCGGGTTATAGCCATATGCTCCAAAAGGAGATGTCCCGGCGGTCCCAATCATTTTATTGCCACCCTGATGGCGTTTATGCTGTTCTTCCAGACGTTTCTTCAACGTCTCCATCAGCTTATCCCAGCCGCCGAGAGACTCGATCTCTTCCATTTCCTCCTTGGAAAGGTGCTTCTCCGCCATTTTGCGAAGCCATTCTTCTGGTAGCTCTGTTTCGGAAACCTCTTCAACGCCGCCACCCACAGCTTCCACACCCTTGAAATACTCAGAGAATACCACGTCAAAGCGATCCAGATTGCGCTCGTCCTTCACTAGGGCAGCTCTTGCGAGATAATAAAACCCTTCCACATCATAAGTGATCAATCCCTGCTGCATCGCTTCAAGCAGAGTCAGATACTCCCTCAACGTCACAGGGATTTTTGCTTCTTTGAGTTTTAGAAAGAACGGTAAAAACATAATTCTTAATAGCTTTATTATGTGGTTGTGAAAAGAGGGTGGTTTTCTGTTTGACGCTAATTTGCTGCAGTGTTCTGCCGCAGGCCAAAATCGAGATTATCCTTGGAAAAATTACCATTGGCCAGAAGCGATTGAATGAACGACTTTGCTTCCTCTTCACTTGCAGTGATTTGCATGCCGTTTAAATCGAGGAAGATTTCCATTGCAGCAAATGCCGTCCGCTCATTGCAGTCCAAAAAGCAGTGTGTTGTCGCAAGACTTTCCCAGAGCGCTGCTGCCTGTTCTATTAGGTCAGCGTAATGCCCGGTTTGTGGGCGTTTCACCGCCACCTCAATAAGACCTGCGTCCCGGATGCCAGCCTCTCCGCCATATGTTTCCAGCAGGCTCTCATGAATGAACACGATATCTTCGAAGGTCAGATACTTCATGGCTTGGACAAATGGCGAAACAAGCCATCCCATTGCTTCTTGCTACGGTTCAGGGATTGAGAAATCTGCTCATCAACAGTGCTTCGTTGTGTCAGCGAAGAATAGGTTTCCACCGAAACAATTACCGCGCAATCTCTTCCATTCTTGCGAATAAGGATTGGCTCCTTCTGAGCATCGTCCAGTAGTTTGCCAAACTGATTTTGAGCTGTCGTTGAATTGACCGATTGTAGGGATTTGGATGACATATTAGCTATTTTAGGTAATTTAGCTAATATGTCAAACTGAAGTACTTAAAATGATCCCACATCTTCAATGTTGAAGGGCGTAGTTTGATAGGTCTGGTTTATCCAGTTCCCGAAAAGGAGATGCGCATGGGAACGCCACCGGTTTTGAGGAGGGACATTCATATTATCGGCCGGAAAATAATTAAGCGGTAGCTTGATGGATTTTCCAGCGGAACGATCCCGCAAATACTCTTCCCCCAATGACAGTGTGTCATATTCAATGTGGTTGAAGATATAGAGGCGATTTCCCTTCTCTTCATGCAGGAGACAGGGACCGGTCACATCGGATTCCATCAGAATATCGAGATCCTGGACTTGTTTGATATCGCTGGAGCGCACCTCAGTCCATCGGGAAACCGGAATGGAGAAATCATCCGAAAACCCGCTCAGATAGCGTGAAGATGGTTTCAGGTTCCGGTGGCGATAGACGCCGAAGGCCTTTTCCTGAAGCTCGTATTTGGGAATGCCGTGGAAGTAGTAGGCAGCCGCCATAGCGCCCCAACAAATATAAAAGCTTGAATGAGCATTAGTGGTTGTCCAGTCCAGAATTGTGGTCAACTCATTCCAGTAGTTCACCTCTTCAAACTCGAGCGTTTCAATAGGTGCACCCGTGATAATGAAGCCGTCAAACTTCTGATCTTTAACCTCATCCCAGGTCTTGTAGAACTCAGCCAGATGACTCTCGGCCGTGTTCTTGGAGCGGTGACTACCAATTCTGATCAGGGTAAGCTCTACCTGCAAAGGTGTGGCACCAACAAGCCTCGCTATCTGTGTCTCCGTACGGATTTTGTTGGGCATCAGATTGAGCAACCCAATGCGCAGGGGTCTGATATCCTGTCTGTCGGCATCGGTAGCTTTGAGAATGTGCACGCCTTCGGCGGCAAGAGTTTTACGAGCAGGAAGCCCATCGGGAATACGTATCGGCATTTGAAACCTCTTTAGCCAGTTGTTTAACGTGGTTGCAATTCGGAAAAATCACCACGAACGAACGAGTAAGTTGTAGTAGATAAATAAGGACAAAATTTCACCGCGTCAATCTATTGGCTCGGCAAATTCATAACTGCTCAAACCAGGTGATTGCTTCCTGCGCCCAACCTTCAGGAACGCCATGTCCTCCCTCGAACATATTGAATTGTAAAGCACTATTAGGGTTGCAGCGTGTCCACCAGCGCTTCCAGAACTTTCCATCTGTTTCAAATTCATCGGCACGGAGGTTTTCGCAAGCGTTCACCTCACGTATAATTTTTAATCCGTGAAACACGTCACCCTGATAAATTCTTCCACCTCCAAGCGGTCGACCCTCCAGTGGTACGGTCGTGTCCCGCCATCCATGCGTGTGCAGCAGTTTCACCGGCCCGTTGCAATCTTCCTTTACAGGATGCGGACGCCAGAATGCCCCTGCAACAGGGGCGTAGGCCTTAGCCACTTCCGGATCCTGACATGCAAGATACCAGGTGAGTGATCCACCAATCGAAAAGCCCGTCATCAAAATCCTGTCGCGGTCGATGTTAAACTTTTCAGCTGCATCAGCCAGCACATCCTTCGCAAATTGAAGTTCATCCCGTTGTTTTGGCCTTTGCGGCAGGAATGACCAACCAGGACCGAACCGCGAATTCGGACGCTTCAGACCGCTGGGCGCAATGACCGCATATCCGTTCTTTAGAAACGTCTCGACCATCTCGCGGTTCTTTAAGGAACGCTGACCGGAACCACCTGCACCGTGGAAATAGATCATGGCAGGGATTGCCACATCTGGATCTTCGCGTTCCGGGAGTTCAATATTATAGCTGCCAGAGGGAATTGAACATTCGTTCTGGCCAATGCCACATAGTTGTTCCGAATTTGCAGAAGCAACGCGTCCAATAGTCAATAAAATGCCAATGAAGAAATAAAAGCAGTATTTGCGAAACATGAAATAACTCCGGAATTTGAAGTTACCTCATCACATGTGGGAATTGCAGTTTCAAGCAAATCGCGAAAGTTTGAAAACCGGTCAGGCCGTTTCGCGCAGCTTCTCCGCTTCCTCAAGATTAACGGAAACGATCTGACTGACACCACGTTCAGCCATGGTCACACCGAACATACGATCCATCCGGGCCATGGTGATCGGGTTGTGAGTAATCAGCACGAATTTCGTATCAGTGGTTGAGGACATCTCATCCATGAGGTTACAGAACCGCTCCACATTGTGATCATCAAGCGGTGCGTCCACCTCGTCCAATACGCAGATAGGAGCGGGGTTTGTAAGGAATACCGCAAAGATCAGGGCCATCGCAGTCAACGCCTGCTCACCACCAGAGAGGAGAGTCATGGTTTGTGGTTTCTTGCCTGGAGGACGCGCAAGTATTTCGAGCCCTGCTTCCAAAGGATCATCGGATTCAACCAGCTGCAATTCCGCGGTGCCACCACCGAAAAGGTGTGTAAACAATCGCTTGAACTGGGTGTTCACCACTTCAAAAGCCTCAAGCAAACGCTCACGGCCTTCTTTGTTCAGGCTCTGAATACCGGACCTCAATTTTGCAATCGCCTCAATCAGGTCATCGCGCTCGGTGACAATTTCCGTACGCTTCTCATCGATTTCCTGTTGCTCGACCTCTGCCCGCAGGTTTACCGCACCCAACCGTTCACGCTCCGCTTTCTGGCGTTCGAGCTTGATTTCTGTCTTCTCAATTTCAGGGAGCTGGTCGTCTGGCTTCAGTTCTGCAATCTGCATTGCTTCTGACGGAGCACATTCCAGTTCATCACGAATTCTGGCCTCGATCTCTGCCCGTCTCTCTTTAGCGGCATTCACCCGCTCTTCAGCACGGCCAGTCTTTTCCCGTGCCTCAGCAAGATCGTTCACAGCCTGGCGGGCAAGGCGATCAGCTTCGGCCCGTTCTTTTTCAGCCAATTCCAAAGTATCGGCTGCTTCCTTACGCGTCTGTTCGGCAACTTCCAATTGCTTAATCAGATCGTTCCGCTTTGCACCATATTCACTCGGCGCATCAATCAGCTTAGCGGATTCAGCGGTAACTTCATCATGGCGCTTGGTCAGGCGCTCGATCTGCTGAAGTGCATTCTTTAATCTCGATTGCCAGTTGTTCCGCTCAATCTGGATTACCTCTAGACGGCGGCCTCTTGCTTCGGCTTCGCTGGTAAGGCTTTGAGATGCTGCGCGCGCTTCCGCCAGCCGAGCCCGGTTCTGAGCTACCAATGTGCGAAGATTTTCAAGTTCGGCTTCCGCTTCAGACATATCCACCATGGACAGGAGCGCGCTGTCGCTTTCCAAAATGCGTTTGTCTGTTTCTTCCTGATCACTGAGCAAACGTGTCTGAGCTTCTTCCAAAGCGGAACGTTTTGCAGATAGCTGGCTTACCGAACGCTCTGCAACGCTAAGAGCCTCGCGCGCATCTGCAAGGGCTTTCTGGTGACTGCGAACTTTCTCTCTGGCTTGAAGTTCGAGTTCAATTGCTGCCGCAGTTTTTTCTTTTCCATCATCATAGGCTTGTTCAGCAGTGGTAAGTGCCTTTCTGGACTCCAATGCCATGGCGTCCAATTCGGCAAGACGGTTCTTTTGCGCAAGTCGAAGGGCAGCAGCTGTTGGTGCTTCCGCACTGGCCACAAAACCATCCCAACGCCAAAGGTCTCCCTCAATTGTCACAATGCGCTGACCGGGTTTCAACATTTTTGCGAACTTCGCTGCTTCGTCCTTGTCCACAACACCGATTTGAGCAAGGCGGCGAGAAAGCTCCATGGGTGCTTTCACAAGTGAAGAAAGTGGCTTTACACCTTCTGGTAATTTCGGATCCTCCGATCCGTCACCGGCTATCCCCCAATGAACCGGTGCAGAATCGTCGATCGAAACATCCAGGTCTTCACCCAGTGCGGCACCCAATGCAGCTTCATATCCGGTTTCCACCGTAACGCGCTCTACAACAGCCGGGAAAAGTTCCTGGCCTCCCCGGTTGAGGATTTGTCTCAGCGTTCTCGCCTCGGTCTCGATTTCCCGCACATTGCCTTCAGCAACCTCCAGTGGTTTGCGAAGAGCTTGCTCTGTTTCACGAGCCTTTTGCGTCAGTTGCTCAGCATCTGAAAAAGCCTGCTCAATCGTGGCAGAGAGCGCCTCTAAGCGATTGATCTCTTCTTGCTTCGCCAGCGGACCATCCAGGCCCGAAATAGTTTCAGTCACAGAAGACAATTCGTCTTGCACATCCAACAACTGACTGGTGATCTTTTCCTTGCGCAGTTTTGCTTCATCCAACGAACGGGTAAGTTGACCTTTGCGTGCTTTTTCGTCCGCTAGTTTTACGGTCAGTTCAGAGAATGCAGCTTCGCTGACACCAAGTGATTCAGTTGCGGCTTCCAACTCGGCCTTCGAGTTGGCTTCTGTTTCGCCAACCATCCGGCTTTGTTGTTCCAGATCACTCTGCTCACGATCAAGCTGCTCAATTGCCTGCTGGTTGTCATCAATAATCTGCTGCTCGCGCTCCAGATCACTGGAAAGCTGTTCGAGCCGGGATTCAAGCTCCTGTTTACGCGTCTCAATCCGGCTTGCTTCTTCTTCCAGCTGTCCCTTGGCAATTTGCAGGCGCTGCAATACTGCCGCAGCTGCCGCTTCAGCCTCACGCAATCCAGGCAATTTGTGAGATGCAATTGCCTCTTCTTTCGCAAGCCTTGCCTGCACTTCGGCACGTTCTGCCATCAGCGTATTAGCAGAAGACAATGCGCTCTGGGTCTCAGATTCACCTTCTTTTGCAGCCACCCAGCGCAAGTGAAAGAGGAGTGCTTCTGTTTTTCTCACTTCACCTGAAAGGTTACGGTAGCGGTTTGCCTGTCTGGCTTGTCGCTTGAGGCTCTCTAGTTGCGAATCTAACTGTCCGATCACATCTTCAAGACGTTCCAGATTGGTTTCTGCAGCGCGCAGCCGCAATTCAGCCTCGTGCCTGCGAGAATGCAGTCCCGAAATGCCGGCCGCTTCTTCAAGCAATGCACGCCGTGCTACCGGCTTGGCTGAAATAAGTTCACCAATTCTACCCTGACCAACCATGGATGGTGAACGGGCACCGGTAGACGCATCAGCAAACAACAGCTGCACATCTTTGGCCCGCACATCTTTGCCGTTAATCCGGTAAACCGATCCTGATTCACGTTCAATACGACGGGAGACCTGTAATTCCTCCGTATCGTTGAACGCAGCAGGCGCAGTCCGGTCTGAATTGTCGAGAAAAAGCGAGACTTCCGCGGTATTACGAGCAGGGCGGTTACCCGAACCAGAGAAAATGACATCATCCATGCCGGAAGCACGCATGTTTTTGTATGAGTTTTCACCCATAACCCATCGCAGTGCTTCCACGAGATTGGATTTACCACATCCGTTAGGACCAACCACGCCGGTGAGGCCGTTTTCAATGAGAAACTCGGTCGGTTCAACGAAGGATTTGAAACCTAAAAGTCGGAGCTTGTTAAACTTCATAACACGCATCCGATCTGAAAACTGGCATGAAAAAACGGATGGAAGAGCTTATCCACCCGTTTGAAACAGCATTTACTTGCGAAAGCCAGTGGTTCGCAGCCGAACGTAATCCCTTAAGCCAGAGATTCGATGATTTCACCCATCTCTTCTGCTGACATATTGGGATATTTGGTTCCATTGATGAAGAAGGTCGGTGTTGCATTAACTCCGTATTCCTCGGCCGCTTTCTTCTGAATTGATAACACATTGTCCAGAAGCTCCTGGTTTTGCAAGCAGGACTGGAATGTCTCCTGTGTAAAACCCGCTAATTTTGCGATTTTCAGAAGTTCATCAGCAACTTTACCGCGGCTCCATACAGATTGCTTCTCGTAAAGAACGTCAATCATCGAGAAATATTTGTCCTCTCC
>CAWUJF010000004.1:0-19625 GCA_963922405.1 uncultured Hyphomicrobiales bacterium
CCCCAATCATAATGCTCACCTGGGGAGTGTTTGTTGTCTTGTCAGTAATCGCAGCCGCTATTCCGGCGTTTTTGGGACTGCTTGTTGTTTTACCAGTCCTGGGACATGCCACATGGCATCTCTATCGACGGTTAATCCAAGCCTGACCAAATCCTCATTCAAGATCATCAAACAAAGCAGTAGAGAGATAGCGTTCTGCAAAACTTGCCAGGATCACTACTATGTTTTTGTTTGCCCACTCTTTGCGGCGGCCAACCTTGATGGCGGCCACAAGGGCTGCACCTGAAGAAATCCCAATCGGTACGCCTTCTAGCTTGGCTACTTGTCGAGCCATCGCAAAGGCATCATCATTCGTAACGGTTATCACCTCGTCATAGATTTTCGTGTCTAGAATTGCCGGAGCAAATCCTGCGCCAATACCCTGGATTTTGTGGGGACCCGGTTCTCCCCCTGATAGAACGGGAGAATCTGAGGGTTCCACAGCAACGATGTGCAGTTTCTCATTTTGCTTCTTAAGATATTTACCAGCACCTGTAATCGTTCCTCCTGTACCGATGCCTGAAACGAACACATGGACGCGGCCCTTCGTATCCCCCCAAATTTCAGGCCCGGTAGTTTTGCGATGAATGGCAGGGTTAGCCGGGTTCTCGAATTGTTGGGGTATCACTGCTCCCTTTATCTCAGCAGCCAACTCCTCCGCTTTCGCGATAGCACCCTTCATACCCTTAGGCCCTTCAGTCAAGACCAATTCAGCACCCATTATCAGGAACATCTTGCGTCGTTCAATCGACATTGTTTCCGGCATAACCAATATGAGACGATAGCCCTTGGCAGCAGCAGCCAATGCAAGACCAATACCGGTATTTCCGGAAGTAGGTTCAATGAGAGTGGTACGGCCAGGTTTGATGGTCCCGGCTTTCTCCATGGCTTCAACCATCGCAACACCAATACGATCCTTTACGCTTGATGTGGGATTGAAGAATTCGAGCTTAGCCAGCAGATTTGCTTTCACCCGATTCTTTTTTGCAAGCTTATCCAACCGGACGATTGGTGTATCACCTACGGTCTCAGTGATGCTTTTATAGATTTTGCCGCGGCCTTTGGTTGCCATATTAAATATCCTCTTTGTTAATCAGGAAAAAATAGAACACAAATATTTAGAAATTTCCAGAAATCGCTTCAGAATAACAAAGGCGATTTAAGTTCAGAAAGTTCGAATTCTTAAAAGATTGCGTCAAAGCTTACTTCACGATAGCATCATCTTGGGAGAATTGATGCAAAGTGCACCGTGAGTTGCCCTGAGTGTTGAGACAGAGGAAATTTGTTTCGAATTTTTAGTTTATCTGGGCGGTAATTTTTCACGGCAGCCAAATTCCAAGGGAGGAGAACTGCAATGAATTTACGCCCGGACCCGACTTTCCATGCCACGGCGAAACTGGCAATGGAAGCACCTGTAGAAACGCTTGCTTTCACATTAATGCTTAGCCCGGACGGTTCGCAACCTGATGGCGTGGCAGTTGTTGATTGTGATCCAAAATCTGAAAAGTTTGGTCAAATCGTCAGCAGCATATTTATGCCGAACAAGGGTGACGAGTTTCACCATTTTGGATGGAATGCATGTTCATCAGCCTTATCACCATTGACAGGTCATGCGTTTCTGGAGCGTCGATATTTGATTATCCCGGGCATTCGCTCTTCCCGCATATATGTGATCGATGTGAAGAACCCATATGAGATGTCCATTCATAAGATTATCGAGCCCGAAGAACTCATGCGGAAAACCGGTTACTCACGTCCACACACCATACATTGTGGTCCGGAAGGAATTTATGTTTCCACATTAGGTGGCGGTGGAGAAGACGGCACTGATGGTCCTCCTGGAATTTTCATTATGGATTGCGAGACCTTCGACATTTTGGGTCGTTACGAGATGGATCGAGGCGCACAGGATAAACACTATGATTTCTGGTGGAACCTACCGCGTGACTACATGGTCAGTTCCGAATGGGGGTTGCCACCGCAGTTTGAGAACGGGATCGTGGCAGAGGATTTGTTGAGTAATAAATATGGCCACTCCATCCACTTCTGGGATCTGCGGGCACGCAATAATATTCAGACTATCGATCTGGGTGAAAATCATCAGATGGCTTTGGAAATCCGCCCAGCTCATGATCCAGCAAAGCAATATGGCTTCTGTGGTGTTGTTGTTGATACTACAAATCTCGAAGGTGCTATCTTCACCTGGTGGAGAAATGATGACGGGACATTTGAAGCGAAGAAAACTGTGACGATCCCACCAGTGCCGGCTGACCCAGATGATTTACCTGAATTGTTGAAAGGGTTCTCTGCGGTGCCACCGCTGGTGACAGACATAGATCTTAGCCTGGATGATAAGTACCTTTATGTGGCGTGTTGGGGCACTGGCGAGATGCATCAATACGATGTTTCTGATCCAATGAACCCGACGCTCGCCGGTAAAGTTGAAATTGGCGGGATTGTCGCAAAGACCAAGCATCCCAACGGTAAAGACTTCGGTTACGGCCCACAAATGGTGGAGATCAGCCGTGACGGCAAACGAGTATATTGGACCAATTCCCTTTACTCTACCTGGGACGATCAATTCTATCCGGGAGACAGAGGCGCTGCCATGGTGATGGCGGATGTGGGAGAAAACGGTGGGATAACTCTGAACAGTAAGTTCTGGGTGGAATTCCCGGAAGGTTATCGCAGTCACCAAATCCGACTGGAAGGTGGTGATTGTTCAACAGACAGTTTCTGTTATCCGTCTGCATAGTCCGAGGTAGAGTATTTGTCTGATACTGCAACTGTAACAGCCCTTTGGTGGGCTGTTATCGCGTCCGGGTTATATCATGGGTTAAACCCAGGTATGGGGTGGCCACTGGCTGTTTCGTCTGCACTGATGGAACAGCGAAAGTCTTCGCTTGTTTCATCCATTGGTGCTTTATCATTTGGTCATTTTCTGGCGATGACGGCTGTGTTGCTACCCTTCTCACTTCTCTATGTTTTGGTGTATTGGGAGGACGAGATTAGGATAGGCGCCGGTCTCATTGTAATTTGCCTTGGTATATATCTGCTTATCGTTCGAAAGCATCCCAGATTTCTCTCCAGAGTTTCGCCTACCAAGCTGGTGCTCTGGTCGTTCCTGGCAGCTATGGCTCATGGTGCGGGATTGATGCTGGTTCCGATTTATCTCGGAATCTGCGCTGTCGGTGCAAATGATACAGGGCATATGGCTGCAGGAACCTTGATGGCGGGGAATATCGAAACGGCGTTCATTGTGGCACTTGTACATACGGCAGCCATGTCTGCAGCCGGGAGCCTTCTAGCCGCGATTACCTATTTCTGGCTGGGTTTGAAATTTCTTGCAAAGACATGGTTCAACCTGGATGTGGTCTGGGCTCTAAGTTTGGTTGGTGTTGGCGCGATCGGTATTACTACCACCATGTGAGCAGCAAAATATTGTTCCAATGATGCATCACGAACAAAGCAAGTGGACAACTAGAATTCAATATCCTAGGACATTTGAAAGTCTTCAATTGCGAGTTCGCATTTTCCATTCACAGGTATGATCATGACAAAATCCACTCTCTTATTATCTGTAAATTTCACAGAAGCTGAGAAGTTAGGAGATATCCGTGACGGTCTTGCTGGCAGACCGGTTGTTGATTGGGCAAAGGGTGAACGTCCGGACAGCCTAGAAGGCATAAAATATGCATTGGTTTGGGAGTTTGATCACGACTTGTTTGATAGAATGCCGGATCTGGAAGTTATATTTTCTGCCGGTGCTGGCGTGGACAAGATCATGACCAACCCGGCACTACCGGATGACATTCCAATTGTGAGATTTGTGGACCCCACCCTAACTACGCGCATGGGGGAATGGGTTTGCCTTCAATGCCTAAACCACTTCCGGCAGCAGCGTTCATATGACCGTTCGCAGCGTAATCAAGAATGGCTCGGACTACCGCAACCTCAAGCGAGTGAAGTAAACATTGGTGTTATGGGGCTAGGTGTTCTGGGGCAAAGCTGTGCTCAGAAGCTTAAAGTACTGGGCTTTAATGTATCCGGTTGGAGCCGAAGTAAAAAGACCGTTGAAGGCATCGACTGTTTTGGCGCCAGTGAGACAGATGAGTTTCTGAGCCGAAATCACTACATCGTCGGCCTCCTCCCTCATACAAATGATACCGATGGTCTGTTTAATAAGGATCTCTTCCGGAAACTGAAAACACACCCGGTACTGCCATCACCTATTTTCATAAATGCTGGTCGAGGAAAAAGTCAGGTTGAGACTGATATTGTTTCATGCCTCGAAGACGGAACTCTTGGCGGCGTTTCCCTTGATGTGTTTGAAACTGAACCACTCGCAGCCGATAGCCCGCTTTGGGATTTCGATAATGCTATCCTAACACCCCATGTGGCCTCTGATTCTGATGTGGTTGCATTGGGCCGTTATGTGGACGGGCAGATTACCCAATATGAGCGCGGAGATGGACTGGATCATCTGGTGGACAGGAAGCTCGGGTACTAGGTGATAGCCTTTAAGTTTTCAGCCAGAAAATCATAAACCTTTCTGATCCTGGGGCTGGCCTTTAACGCTGAGTGCGCCGTCAACCAGACAGGCAGTTTTCCAACGTCTCCTACAACATTCAATCGTTTCACCTGTGGGTTCTTGTCACCGATAGCAGTCTGATTGAAGCCTATGCCAAAGCCGGCCACAACCATCTGCCAGCACACTGCCTGGTCATCGCTCTTAAACGCAAAAAAGTCCCTTGAAACGTTTATCCCGAAATTCCTGAAACCATCGATTATCAATGTGCTGCGATCATAGCCAATCACATCATGTTCGAGGATTTCCTCAAATGCTTCGGGTTCACCTTTTCTCTTGATATATGAGTGAGCCGCATAGGCACCCAGCCTGAGATCAGTCACCTTACGTGTGATTATATCTGGCTGTTTGGGCCGGTACATTCTTACAGCAATGTCTGCTTCTCTATGAAGAAGGTTTTCAGTTTCGTCAGAAACCACAAGTTCAATTTGAATGTTTGGCTCTTGCGAATGAAATTGGGTCAAGATCTCAGGCAGAAGGAAAGTGGCGACGATCCTGCTCGCGGTTAGCCTCACTGACCCAGCAATCTCATCCTCTTGCCCCTCTCCTGAAATATATAGCTTTGCGGCTGAGGCAGCCATTTCATTTGCATATTCCAGAAGTGCTTCACCTCTGGGAGTCAGGCTGGACCCAAACTTTGATCGATCAAAGAGTCGGTAGCCCAAATCTTCCTCTAATTTGGAGATGTGTCGGCTGACTGTCGGCTGCGATGTATTCTGCGCTTTCGCTGCTTCTGTTAGTGATCCGTGTTTGCCGACCAACTGGAAAGTCTGTAACAGTGTCCAATCTAAACTATTCATTTTTGTATGTTTTAATTCATATTTTCGCGAATGACATAATTTATCGTATGGATAATTATGCTCATGTCAATTCAATGGAGTTTAGATATGAGTAAAAACGTAGTCATATTAGGAGCGAAGGGGAGAATTGGAAGGAATGCTCTTGAAGCCTTCCATGACGCGGGTTGGAATGTTACCGCCTTCGCTAGAAATTGGGAAAATGAAGACCAGATCAGCGGCATCAACTATTTGATTGGTGATGCGCTTAACTCACAACAACTGTTAAAAGCATGTGAGAGTCAGCAAGTGATCGTGAACGCGATCAACCCCGTATATAAAGATTGGTCTGCCCAGGTACCGGTAATCACAAGAAACGTAATTGCTGCAGGCATTCAAAATGCTGCCACGGTCATGATCCCCGGCAATATATACAATTACGGAAACAATTTACCGCATGTTCTCGATGAAACGACGCCACATGTTCCCAACGTCAAGAAGGGAAAAATCCGGATTGATATGGAAAAAGCTTACGAGGAAGCCGCAGCAAACGGATTGAAAACCATTGTTCTTCGAGCGGGTGATTATCTGGAAGGAAAAGATACCGGAAACTGGTTCGAGACCTACATCGCGAACAAAATCAAACAGGGAAAAATCACATATCCGGGTTTGATGGACGTGGATCATGCATGGGCTTACATTCCTGATGTGGCGAGAGCAATGTTGGGTTTGGCTGAGCAACGTAACAATTTTGATGGATTTGAAGAGTTTGTCTTTGATGGCTTTACCCTCAGCGGAACGCAGTTGGTAAGAAAATTGGAAAGGATCTCCGGAAAGAAACTGAAGGTTTTGAATTTCCCCTGGATGCTTGTCAGGTTACTCGCAATATTTTCAGCCCAAATGAGAGAAGTGATTGAAATGCGGTATTTGTGGAACAAACCGCACAGCATTGATGGCAGTAAGCTGAAAGCGGTGCTGTCAGACTTCACACCAACACCAGTTGAAACGGTTCTCCGGAAAGTCTTGCATTGATAGAGAAACAACAAGCCTGGAGGCCACTCTAATGTGAAGTATGAGTGTTAGACGTTGCTCAGCCGGGGCGTCTAACGCCAATCGGTTTCTCATACAAATATGCAATGCGTTCTATAGCACCGGAAAGCGGTTCACTAGCGACATTCATGCTGTGGCCATTTGCATGCAAGATCAGACCATCGCCCTGGCAAATTCCTACGTGACCGCGCCAGAAAACCAAATCACCACGTTTTGTGTTTTCGAAGTTGTCACCCGGATCAATCTCTTCTCCGATTGTTGCTGCCTGCATGTCAGAGTCACGAAGCACAGAGTTGCCACACATAAACATGGCAAGCTTTATCAAACCCGAGCAGTCCAGTCCGAAAGCAGTGGTACCCGCCCATAAATACGGACATAAAAATAACTGTTCCGCTACTGAAACAAAGTCCTTATCGCGCTGGTCTTTTTGGCGAATATGTTTGGCGATAACCGCCTCGCCTGTTTCAAGAATTGCATAGTCAGTGCCTCTCACTGTCTCCTCGCCAGTTACACAAAGCGCTGAACCCATAGAACGCATACCTTTATGAGGCTTTTTAAGATCTGGTTCGGGATAAAAGAAAGTGCGGGGTACACTCACGATATGGGTGGCTGGCTTCACATCATAGTCCAGTGTATCTGAATCAAGCCAACCTACATAGTTGTCACGCTCTGCTTGTACCCAAGCCCAATTGCCCTGGATATCATAAACTTTCACCAATTCACCGAACATCAGTTGAGTATCAATGGCAGCAGCCATCTCGGGTTTGCCCCGAAGCTCTGTGAAAGCAACCGAGATTGAAGCAATGGTTCCCTCGCCAGTTACTGGGTTTCCACGGTCATCCAACAGGTTTAACCGGCGGTCCATTGGATCCAGTGAAGGCAAATCTGACATTAAGTCACCTCCTCTGCCTCAGCGGATATGAGATCAGCGAGTCTTTCAAGATATTGCGACCCTTCAACTGTTCTACGTATGAGAACATTCCGTCTGTCATCTGGATCCCGGTATCTGGACAATAGTTTCATCCGTCCCATCGTATCCAACGCCCTTGTAATAACCGGCTTTGTCACTCCTAGACGTTCCGCAAGATGGCGAACCGTATGTGGTGGTGCTTCAAGATAGACAATCAGAAGTATTGCCGTCTGACGGGTTGTGAGATCGCGGGCTTCGTCTTTGACCAGATTGACGGATACTTTGTGCCATAGTTTCAAGGCCTGTCCGGGTGATATCGATAAGGCTGGCATCTCAATAGTCTTTTATTTCGTTAGCGTAACTAACTCCATTAAACAGCCAATTACTTAATATCTCAACATTTTATCTGGAGTAATGCTTGACCATCATATCAAACAAGGCACGTATCCCTTGCGCCTCACCACCTACAGGGGACCAGGGTTTAGCTGTTGGAGTCCATCCGTACACATCGAAATGAGCCCAGGACTTACAATTCTCCACGAAACGAGACAAGAACAAAGCAGCTGTTATGGAGCCAGCAAAACCATTTGAAGTGATGTGATTTACATCTGCTACTTTTGACGACAGCATTTTCTGATATGGAGGCCATAGCGGCATTTGCCATAGGGGATCGCAAACCATTTCCGCCGATTTTGTAATCCCTTCTGCCAGCTCATGGTTATCTGTATAAAACGGTGGCAAATCCGGCCCCAAAGCTACTCTCGCGGCTCCTGTAAGTGTCGCCATATCAATCATCAAGTCAGGTGTTTCTTCATCACCCAACGCCAGGGCATCAGCCAAAATCAAACGTCCTTCAGCATCTGTGTTCCCGATTTCGACGCTGATACCCTTACGACTAGGAAGAATATCCCCTGGCCGGAACGCATTTCCGGATATGGCATTTTCCACCGCGGGCACAAGCAAGCGCAATCGGACAGGAAGTTTGGTTTCCATGATCATTTGCGCCAGAGCTATGCAATTTGCTGCACCACCCATGTCTTTCTTCATCAAGGCCATCGAATTACCCGGCTTGATGTTCAAACCACCGGTATCAAATATCACGCCTTTACCAACAAGTGTCACCTTTGGATCTGCTTCGCTTCCCCATGTAAGGTCAATTAGCCGAGGTGCATCTGTAGATGCGCGGCCTACGGCATGGATCATGGGGAAATTTTGCTTCAAGAGTTCGTCACCTTTGATGACACTTACTTTCGCTTTGTGGGCTTTGGCTATCTTTTTGATAGTAGCTTCCAGCTGGTTTGGCCCCATATCGTTTGCGGGAATATTGATTAGATCGCGAGCAAGGAATGTGGCGTTGGCTTCTGTTTCCAAACGCTGCTGATCTACTTCGGGTGGGAGAACAAGTTTTGCTTTCTTTGCCGCTTTGTTCTTATAGTTGGAAAAAGTGTATGAGCCAAAAAGCCAACCAAGAGCCGCCAAATGAGGCTCTTCCAATTCTGCTGCAAATTCATAAATGCCCTTTGGCAGTTTTGAACCTAATGACCCGGTAATCAAGGGCAAGTTAAACTCTTCTGGCTTGCCACTTCCAAAAAGAACCAAAGATATTTGTCCCTTGCTGTCAGGGACCAAAAGAGTGCGTCCGACCTGACCGTCAAATCCGTTCGCTTTTGCCCATGTCTTGTCCTGATCAGACAGCGCAGCGGAGTTTAAAACCTCACCTGGTTTGAACACGTGAACCGGGGTTGCGTTTTCACTAGAAGTTGCAAGCGCGAGATCTGACATAAATTTCTCCGAATTGAACTGACACCGACAGAGCACTAGGCCTTGCATGGTTAAAAATTAACTAACCGTTAGGGTTAACAGATTATCAATAAAGGAATCACACTTAAACACTTGGTTTACGATTCTTAATGGGAATCGTACGGCAACGGACCAGATGTCATGCAAAAAAGACTACTTTCTAATTCTTCAAGCTTGGTTGCGATTTCACTTGCACTCAGCGTTGTGTTGGCCTCATGCGCCAAAGACCCAACGAAAACCGGCTCAATTCGTTCACTAAACAAACCAATTGAGCATATGACTGTACAAGAACTTCGCACAACAACAGCAAGAATTGGGGAGCGGTACAAGCGAAAGCCACGAGATAGAAATATTGGACTTCAATACGCAGACATCCTCCGTGCAACCGGGCGAAACGAACAAGCTCTTGCAGTGATGCAACAGGTGGTGATCCATCATCCTGAAGACAATGAAGTGCTTTCAGCTTATGGCAAGTCACTTGCAGCGAGCGGAAACTTCGAAAAAGCGCTGAAAGTGATTCAGCGAGCGCAACGTCCTGATCGTCCAGACTGGAAGCTGTTTTCCGCTCAAGGTGCTATTCTTGACCAATTGAACCGGTCAAAGGAAGCGCGGATCCAATACCGCAAAGCTTTGGACATGGTTCCGAATGAACCTTCTGTCCTGTCTAACCTGGGAATGTCCTACGTGCTCACAGGCGATCTTCATTCGGCTGAAACGTTTTTGAGAAAAGCAATCAAACAACCCAATGCTGACAGTCGTGTTCGTCAAAACCTTGCGCTGGTAGTTGGATTAAAAGGTAATTTTCAGGAAGCAGAGAATATTGCAAGAGGTGAGCTATCTAGAGAGCAGGCAGAAGAGAATATTGCCTTCTTGCGGCAGATGCTTTCTCAGCAGAATGCCTGGAACCTATTAAAGAATAACGAGCAGGCTACCCAACAACAGTGATAATTTAGGGCTAGCTTGAATTGCCCCAAAATTCAGTCGGTTGGAATTGTATTCTATTATCAACTTGCAGAAGTCCCAATGAAGCTGGACAAATTCATTTAAGTCCAGTCTTCGCCAATTGCTGATTTTTCCGCTTTCCCTAAATCGATGGATTCATCGCCTAATTGGCACCATCGAGTAAGCTCGGATGCCCTATTCGATTTCTAATTATTGGAAATCTGGATGAATGCCGGACCCATAATAACCGCGAACAGGACGGGGAGAAAGAAGATGATCATCGGAACCGTCAACTTCGGTGGCAGAGATGCAGCCTTCTTTTCGGCTTCAGCCATTCTCATATCCCGGCTTTCTTGTGATAGCGCACGCAGCGCAGTCGCCAAAGGTGTACCATACCTCTCAGCCTGAATAAGTGCCATTGTTACCGCTTTAACGATATCCAGACCGGTCCGTTTGGCTAGATTTTCGTGAGCTTGGCGACGTTCTTGCAGATAGGAAAGTTCAGCGGTTGTAAGCGTAAATTCCTCAGCCAGTTCAGGAGATTGGATACCGACTTCCAAAGCCACTTTCTTCAAAGATGCTTCCAATGACATGCCTGATTCAACACAGATCAAGAGCAGGTCAAGTGCATCTGGCCAAGCTCGTTTGATCGACAATTGACGCTTAGACGCTTTGTTCTGGACAATAATCTGCGGAAGATAAAAGCCCAAACCACCAGCGCATACAGAGATCAAGATGTTGATCATGGCAGGGCCCTCTTTGTTGGTTACAAAGAAGGTGTAGAAAATCGCAACAAAGAATAAAACAAATGGCAGGATCAATTTAGCCGCCAGGAACATATTCATTTGCGATGGTTGGCGAAAACCAGCACGTACGAGTAATTCTTCAGACTTTTCAGATGCAAGCAGATTTCGCAGATCCAACGCCTGCACGATTTTCTGCGAGAAGCCACTTTCAGTGCCTCGTTTCAGAGTGCTCTTGTTTTCTTTTTCTGCAAGTCGTGCACGCTCGCGAGCGCGAATTTTATCACGTTCGATAGCCACAGATTTCATTCTGGTCCCTAACTCATCCTTCTGGAGCATAGGCATAGAAACCGTGATGATCGTTGCAAAGATTGCCACCGCCGCCAGGATAGCTAGCAGGTTTTGTGGTTCAAATATTGCAGTAAGAATAGCACCCATTGAATTGTTATCCCTGCCCTAGAAGTCGAAGTTGATCATTTGTTTCATTACAAGAATACCCATACTCATCCAGATGGCAGAACAACCAAGAATGATGTTGCCGGGTGTTGTGGTGAACAGCAGGCTAATATAGTCGGGTGTGGTTACATAAATTAACCCGGACACGATAACCGGCAAACAACCGATAATACCAGCAGAAGACTTTGCTTCCGAAGACATCGCAACAATTTTGGCTTTCATCTTCTTACGATCGCGCAGAACGTTGGAAAGATTGCCCAATGCTTCTGACAAGTTACCACCAGCACTCTGCTGAATGGCAATCACAATGCCGAAGAAATTTGCCTCTGTAAGCGGCACGTTACGATACAGCTTTTGGATCGCTTCAGTCATCGGAAGCCCCATTTTCTGTGCTTCAACAATCTTTCTGAATTCCGAACCAACCGGCTCCTTAGCTTCTGATGCAATGATGCCAATACAGTCGTTAATAGGAAGACCTGCTTTGATACCGCGTGTAATAACATCGACCGCGTTTGGAAATTCTTCAAGAAAAGCATTAAATCTGCGCTTGCGTTTCATGCCGACAAACCATCTTGGCAGACCAAGCGTTCCCACAAACAACATCGCGCCTGCCACGATCAAATTTCCGACCAGGAAAAATGCTGCAATAGCTGTTACAACACCGCAGATAACACTCATCATCCAGAACTGATTCATGGTCACGTCCATGCCAGCCTGGCGGAGTTGATCCTTGATACCCTGCTTGTTCGGATCTCTGGATCGGTTCTTTTCTTCCAATTCTTTCAGCGAAGACTGAACAGACTGGCGGCGCTTTTGCGCATCAGCAAGTCTGCTTTCCGCCTGGATTCTCGTTTGACGATCACCTTCATTATTCTTGATGTGATTGATACGCTTTTCCTGATTGCGTTCATTGCTTATCTGATTAAACAGGAACACATAAATCAGGGCAAAAGCAGCAATGCCAACCAAGCCGGTGAAAATCAAAGTATTTTGGTCAATTCCAAACATTGTTACGCAACTCCAGGCCTGTTTTAATTGGCTTCCTCATCAACTGATGCATCAAGCGCGGCGGCAAGCCGACCTTCCTCATTGTAATATCTTGCACGCTCCCAGAATGCTGGACGACCGATACCGGTGGAAACGTGCTTACCAACAAGCTTGCCAGCGGCATCCTCACCTGTGATCTTGTAAACGAACAAATCCTGCGTGGTGATCACATCGCCTTCGAGGCCCAGAACCTCTGTAATATGGGTAATCCGTCTAGACCCATCGCGAAGACGCTGAGCCTGAATAATCACGTCAATAGAACCGACGATAATTTCCCTAACTGTTTTGGCAGGCAAGCTAAATCCACCCATCGCGATCATTGACTCAATACGATTGAGACATTCGCGGGGAGAGTTAGCGTGAATTGTTCCCATGGAACCATCGTGACCGGTGTTCATAGCCTGCAAAAGGTCAAATACCTCAGGGCCACGAACCTCACCAACGATGATACGTTCCGGGCGCATCCGCAAACAGTTCTTAACAAGATCTGTCATCGTGATTTGCCCCTCACCTTCAAGGTTGGGTGGGCGTGTTTCCAGGCGCACAACGTGTGGCTGTTGTAATTGCAATTCGGCAGAGTCTTCGCAGGTAATGATACGCTCTTCGTCACCTGCATAAGCACTCATACAGTTGAGCAAAGTTGTCTTACCAGAACCAGTACCACCTGATATGACCAGGTTACATCTCACCTTACCGATGATCTGAAGAACGGTTGCTCCTTCCGGTGTGATGGCACCGAAATTGACCAGTTGGTCTAATGTAAGCTTGTCTTTCTTGAATTTACGAATTGTGAGTGCGGGACCGTCAATCGCCAGCGGCGGCGCAATAACGTTCACACGAGAACCGTCAGCAAGACGCGCATCACATATGGGGCTCGATTCATCAACCCGTCGACCAACCTGACTCACAATCCTCTGACAGATGTTCATCAACTGGGTATTGTCACGGAATCTCACACCGGCTTCTTCAACCTTACCGCTCACTTCGATAAACGCGGCGTTAGCGCCATTGATCATGATATCAGCAATATCATCGCGAGCCAGGAGCGGTTCCAATGGACCATAGCCGAGTACATCGTTACAGATGTCTTCCAAAATTTCTTCTTGCTCGGCAATCGACATCGCCAAGTTTTTGATCGAAATGATGTCGTTTACAATGTCCCGAATCTCTTCTCGGGCTACCTCCGGCTCCATCTGGGACAACTGACCAAGATCAATGGTGTCGATCAAAGCAGAAAATACACTCGTCTTAGTATCGTAATACTCTTCTGACTTAACCTGAACACCACTTGATGCAGGCTTTGGCTGAGCTGCCTGAACCATTTTGCTTTCTACAGCCGGAACAGCTGGTGCTGTGGCAGCTACTGGTGCTGCTTCAGCAGGTTTTGGTGCAGGAGCGTCTATATTTCCACCGCGTTTTCCGAACATTTTTTATTCCTGTACTGTTACCGGATACTCACAAATTACTTCTTCAATTTCAGACCTTTTAGGAACCCAAGGGCGCTTTTCTTTTCCATCTTCAGCTCCGCTTTGCCTGACAGCACTTGTGCAACTCCGGCAAAACTTTCGTTGATCTGGCTTTTTGGGTCTGCTTCAGAAATCATCTGTCCGTTGTTTGCAGCAGTGCCAAACAATGCTGGATCGAATGGCAGCACGGCGAGTGGATCGATTTCCAATGCATTTGCAAAATCTGTCACTGAAATTTCAGGTCGCTTAGGTGTGTTGACCTTGTTGAGAACAAGCCATGGCTTGCTATCATTCGGTCTGATTTCGATGATCGTGTCGACCAGGTTTTTCGCATTTCGAAGATTTGCCAACTCTGGTTCTGCAGTTATGACTACTTCGTCAACTACCGCCAAAATCTCCTTGGTCCAACCACTCCACTGATTCGGGATATCGATGATCACATAGGGTGAGCCTCGCTGTGCCACCTCAAGAATGTTTGAGAAAGCCTGAGCCTCGAAATCATAAGTACGTTCCAAAGTCGAAGGAGCTGCAAGAAGGTTCAAATGCTCGGCACATTTGGCGAGAAGACGGTCGAGAAGAATATCATCAATCCGGTCCGGGGAGAACACTGCATCAGCAATCCCCTGTGTTGGATCCTGATCGAGGTTCATATTGGCCGTGCCAAATGCAAGGTCGAGATCTGCTAGAACAACTTCATTTTGATAATCGTTCGAAATAGTCCATGCAATGTTGTGACAAACAGTGGATGACCCTGCACCCCCTTTTGCGCCTATGAAAGCGATGACCTTGCCAAGTGGTCCACTCTCCTCACTTGCAAAGATGTCCGAGATCGAACTCATTACATCTGCCATGGAAACGGGTGCCACGAGGTATTCTGATATGCCGTTTGCCATCAATTCTCGGTACATTAGGATGTCATTGAAGTGACCAATGACGATAACTTTTGTTGTCGCATCACAAACAGAAGCCAGGTTTCCAAGCTCCTGCATCAGAGCATCGCCAGTCTGACGTGACTCAACCATAATCAGGTTTGGAGTTGGCGCTGTTGAGTAGAATTCAACGGCACCAGCAATCCCACCCATATTCACCGAGATATGTGCTCTGGCCATACGGCGGTCTGTGGCCGTCGTGTCAAGGGTCTGTCTGATGGCATCGGTCTCACAAAATGCCTGAATTGTGATCCTCGGTATCGGACGAACCTGAGACACATCACCCAATGCAACATTTGATTG
The DNA here is from genome assembly GCA_963922405.1 of uncultured Hyphomicrobiales bacterium. Classification (GTDB taxonomy): domain Bacteria; phylum Pseudomonadota; class Alphaproteobacteria; order Rhizobiales; family Rhizobiaceae; genus JAALLB01. Next base: position 15,050 of record CAWUJF010000004.1, read on the forward strand.
AGCGGTTTCTTGTTGTTGTTCACCGTCTTGGTAAGCTGTGACTGTCATTTCACTTCCTCTACAACCTTTATACTGCTCTGTTTGCCTAGCCGCCGACTGCGCGGAAGACGTTAATCACATTGTCACGACGCGGGGCGTCAATTGGGGATTGGGCACGTGGATTGACGAGATCGGCTGGGTTAGCGATCATCTCGGCCAAATTGTTCTGCGTCGCACATCCAAAATTTCCATAATTTGTGTTCTCGGGAGAGTGACGCAGGTCTTCTTCCCACTTTCCACATTCACTATGAACCTTGGCATCAAGTGCATCAAATGAGACGCGTACAGATGCAGAATCACCGTGATTGGAAGCATGATATCTTGAAATCTGGATTTCCTTTGCGGTGATATCTTTTGTGGCAAAATGCTGAACAATGTCTTTTACGACCCGTCTGGCTGCATTTTCGTTGTGCGATCCAGATGGCATCAAGATCCGTATGGAATTAGCACCAAACTGTCGGTATTGAATTGCCAACTCGTTCAGGATGTTCTCCTGACGAAATGTCATTCCCTTAGCATTGCTTGGGACAATTAAATCTCTCACCACTTCAGATTGAGAAACCACTATCGGGTGATTAGTGCGGTAATCTCCGGGTGTTGACCCTACTGAAAAATTGCTTTTCTCGTAGGATGCGCAGGCACTGATAAACAGCATTCCACCTATCAGGCATCCTTTTAACACACCGCCAGTTCTGCAAATCGCAGGACCTGATTCTTTTTTCATACAACGCATGACTTTAACTCCATCGATTTGCTTCATTACTTGAAAATGAATCCCACTTTTCCATGATAACGACCCTTCGGCAGCTGACCTTCGACCTTCCCGTAAACCCGGTTAAGTCTGCCAAGAAAGTTTGCTGGCCCATCGGCTGCCGGTTGGAAATTGTCATCGGGTCTTGCGATATTTTTCCGCGCAACCGGGCGTACAAGATATGGCGTGGCGATGATAACCAACTCGGATTCATTTCTTTGATAATCACGGCTTCTAAACAATGTACCAAGTACCGGAATTTTGCTGAGACCAGGAAAACCAGATGCAGCTTGTCTCACATCATCCTGCAGCAAGCCTGCGAGAACCATTGATCCTCCGGATGGTAACTCAACAGTCGTGGAAGCTGATCTGCGACGGATACCCGGCACTGATGTGCCCCCTGAAAATCCTGTAGCTCCTGTTGTTCTATCTATTGCTAGGGATGATGGCTGATTGGAGGCCCCCAAAGTTGTAGGCTCGGATACTTCGGTTTGAATATTCAGACTGATTCGCCCGGGTGCGAGTACTACCGGTGTAAATGTTAGACTTACACCATATTCCACTGTTGTAGTCCCGAAAGTAGTCCCGAGAAATCCTTCAATTGGGTCTATGGCATCACCGCTTCGAGAGCCTGCAATATTCAGTTCACCACCTACAGAAAATGATGCCGTTTCCCCAGAAATGGCGGTTAATGATGGTTCTGCTAACGTTTTCAATACGCCAGCATTGTCAAGCGCACGGATCAATCCGTCTATTCGCTCAGATCCCGAACCATTAGCGTAACTACCGACAATTCGGTTGCCACTTACCGGATTCCCCAAACCAAGTGGGCTATCGCTTATGAAGCGTGCAATATCGATGTTACCGAATGAGAAACCGGAAGAGGTTATGTCAATTCCGAGCTGCTTAACAATTGTGCGCTGGATCTCAGCCACCGTAACCTTTAGATGAACCTGATCTTCGCCTTCAATTGTCAAGAGATTCACAATCTGGCTTTGTTGACGCGCTTCCTGATTGAAAATTATGTTTCCGCCAGTTGTGTTAAGTGCCGCACCACCCTGAAACTGGTTGGTGGTTGCTTCACCACCAGATAGGAAAGCATTCGTCAACTGCAGCGTCTGAGCGGATGCCTGAGGTGTTGGGACTGTTCCCGTTAAGATAATATTGTCGTTTACAATCTCGACCTTGATATTTGAACCAGGTACAAATTTCCGAAGATTTTCTTCAAGACCTTTAATGTCTCTTTCGATCTTCAAGTCGATGCTAAGCAGCTGTCTGCCCTGCGAATCAAATATGAAAATATTCGTTTCACCGACCTGTTTAGCAAAGATATAAATCCGGCTTGATGTCCTTGTAATAGCATCGGCTACAGCTGGATTTGCAACCAGAATATCGTGAGCTTCACCTGGAAGGTCAATCACTGAGGACTTGTTGAGAGGCACCGAAATTCGTTTCGATTTGCCTATCGCATCCTTTGAGATTTTAATGACACTGTTTGCGGATGCCTGTTCACCGGAACCTACGATCGTCGGACCCATCAAGAACAGTGAAGTAAATAACGCTGTCCACGCCAGAGAATATTTTAGTTTACGCATTTTGCATTTCCTCGATTCGGCAAACCCGGATGTTAGTTCTGGTTATCTGTGTTATTCGTTGTTGTCGGTGTGGTAACGACCTGATTGTTCGTTTCTTCCGGCTCTTCTTCGGTCGGCCCGATCAGAACCTGGGAGGTTTGACCGTATTTGATCATGCGTAAGGTCCCACCGGTCCCCTGCTTTCCACCCAATAGGTAATCTGCACCTGATGTTTTTTCGTCACCACTGTCTTCAAGAGACCTAAGTGCTAATGTCAGTCTGTCCGCTAACTGTTGAGCAACCGTGAGAATTTTCACTTGCTTTGGTGTCAACTGAAGTGTTGCTGTCTCACCAACAACAACGGCTTGGCCATCCTGCTCTTCGATTGTCTGGTCAATCGCCAAAACCCGTACATTCTCAAGTACTGTCTCCGTCGTAAAACCAGCACCACCTTCAGCTTGACGAGTCATAATAAGATCAACCCGGTCATTCGGCAGGATAAAACCGCCAGCACTGGTAGCGGTTGAAATGGATGTGGCCACTGCCTGCTGTCCAGTCGGGAGAATCGCTGACATATATCCTTGTCCGGATCTAACCAATTTGCTTTCCCGGATAGGCTCGCCAATAAAGAAGGCAGAACGCGCGATCGCAGGAGAAGTTTCCAACCCCAAGCCGTCTGGCTGTTCTGATTGTTGAATGAACCCCTCAGCAAGTCCCTTCTTCGGCCAGGACTGCCATTCCAGCATATCCGGCTTGATATTGGTTCCTAGTGGGATATTACGTGCAGCGACCAGAACCTGTTCTAGTTCGATTTTTGGTGCCTCTTCACGGATGACAACTTGTTCCGGTTCCTGTGAGGCCAAATTGTTTGCGACAAAAAATGCGCCCCCCGAGGCGATAACCGCAACACCCAATACTGCCAATTGAGTTACTTTCATTTCTTCTTCCTTCGCAAGTGTGCAAGTCTGTAAAAAGACCAGTTCGAAACGATAATGCCCTTGCAAAGGTGTAATTATGGTTAATGAAATGCTGAAATTTTAAGTTAACTAAATCCTAAGCGGATTAATTTGCCTGTTTTTAGGAAGAACAGGATTAGAGTGCACTTAATATTGGTTGATAATCGTCAGGCGACATTGGTTACCGTGTCAGGTTAACCGAATTAATGCGAATCTCAATTCCGCATTGATATATGCGTTACTGAAAAGCAAACTATTAACTAAAGTTTTATAGAGCCGCTTCAATCCAGGCTGTTTCTGGATAAATGTACAGTGCGCTCAATCCCAATGCTATGCCGTATGGGATTCCTTCTTTTCGATCGTGTAGCCTGGCAAGCCAGCCAATTTGATGAAGTTTGAATGGAAGAATTTCTTTTGACCTGAAAAATACGATCAATAGGGTTAGTGCACCACCAAGTATGCTGGCTATCAGGACATATGGCACGACAATTCCCCATCCGAGCCATAGCCCGGTTGACGCTGCCAGTTTTGCGTCTCCACCACCAATGATGTTGAAGGCAAACAGTGTAAAGCCAGCAAAAAATACGATCAGGAAGGTCAGGCAATGCATTATCAGGACGCTGTATTCCATTCCGGTCATGTAAGCAAAAATGCCAAAACCCACAATTAGCAGAATTGAGACCCAATTGGAGATGGTCATGGTGAAAAGATCCGAAAACGCGGAATAAATCATCATAAATGGAAAAAACAACATCAAGCTTAGTTCAAGCATTTGCCTATCTCACAATCTTGTCCGACCACGTTTATTATTAATGTCCAAAACTGTATGTCTGGTTAATCTTGCAAAAAAAAAGCTGCCGAAAACTCGGCAGCTTCAATTCTCTATTTGGCTTATTAAGCCAAATTCTTAGGTGCCGCCACCAACAGTGTTGCTCTTACCAACTTCTGTTGCGATTGTGTCGAATGTTGTAGCAACGTTACTACCAAGAGTAGTAACAGCTGTAATGATAGCAACTGAGATAAGAGCTGCAATCAAACCATATTCAATGGCAGTTGCACCTGATTCGTTTTTAAGAAAACGTACGAAAGTGTTCATGATGTGCTCCTTGAACTAACGTGTTTTTACACTTTGTTTTGGTATTCAAGACCAGTACTGTTCTGATCGACCCCAAATATACGAACAAGGAATTTAGAAGTACTTAACTCCCATGGTTACTGAAAAATTAATTCGCCATATGCCTTGATATGGTAAATAG
>CAWUJF010000005.1:0-18842 GCA_963922405.1 uncultured Hyphomicrobiales bacterium
TGAAGGTCTGTCTAGTGGCTCACTCGCCGGGATAGAAATACATGCTCATATTCTTAGCCAAATCATATCCGAACGTTCCCTACCCACGATCAGTGCCTTACATAAATTTGCGCTGATTGCGCTCGCCGCAATTTTGTCTGCCATCCTTTTCAGCATCATTTCTCGTCCCGTTCTATTCTTTATCTGTTTGGGTGTTGCGGTAAGCGGTTATGCATTTGTTTCCTGGCTTCTTCTTTCAAATGAAGTTCTCTTACTGCCGGTAATCGGGCCGGTCATCGCCGCAGTAGCAGTCGCCCTTCTTTTATCGCTCATTCGCTGGTGGGAAGATCGTTCGCAAAAGGTCTTTCTGGAAACAGCTTTTTCAAAATATGTCAGCCCTACAGTCGTGAGAAGGCTCACCACCGGAAATATCGAACTGGCGCTTGGCGGCGAACGCAGGCTCGTAACCTATCTTTTTACTGACCTGGAGGGGTTTACCGGCCTATCACAGACTTTACCTCCAGACCGCATGGGAGAGTTGCTGAACGCATATCTGGACCAGATGTGTGACCTGATCACAGCTCAAGGTGCTACAATCGACAAGATAATTGGTGATGCCGTGGTTTGCTTTTTCGGAGCACCCGATGCTGATCACGACCAGGCGGTAAATGGTGTAAGGCTCGCTTTAGCCTTGGATAAATTCTGCGAAGAATTCCGAGCCGAAGCAAATGAAATGGGTATCCCATTGGGCGTTACACGCATTGGTTTACACATGGGTGAAGCAATTGTCGGGAACTTCGGCGGTAAACGTTTCTTCGATTACACCGGTATTGGTGACACGGTAAACACGGCAGCACGTCTTGAAGGTGCCAACAGATATCTTGGCACCAGGATCTGCGTGAGCGAAGCTATCGCTGAACGTTGTGCGGATGTCCCCTTCAGACCCGTAGGAAAACTGATCTTGAAGGGGCGCAGAACTGTCCTGCCCTGTTTTGAACCCAGCTCAGAGACTATCATGTCTTCACCCTGGATGAAGGCTTATCTCGAAGCATATGAGAAGCTGGAAGCGGGCAATTCAAACACGATGACGCTCTTTCAAAATGCTGCACGCCTCAACGGTGATGATGGTCCCACACGTTTTTACATTAACCGTTTAAAAGAAGGCATCATTGATACCACGGTCACATTGTGGGAAAAATAGAGGGTTAATGTCCCAACCTTGATTAGGTGGCTGAAAATTACGGAGAAAGAAACGTGCATAAACTAGGGTTCGTAACGCTCTTGATACTTGGCTGCTTAATCCACACAGCAAAGGCAGAACTGATTGTAATTGCTGTTTCAGGAACAGAAAGTTTCACACCTGGCAGCAATTTGGATCCTGGCCAACCGATTGTTGTCCCGGAAGGGGCTCGCATAACCGTCCTTTCCAAGTCAGGAGAAATGCGGGTAATCGACGGTCCGCACTCAGATGCTTTTGCTTCTGGTGAACAGCAAAACACATCCAGTGGACCCTCAGAACAATGGGATGCCGTTAAATCATTCATGGGTCAGCCGGACACTCGCTCGGAAGTTCTTGGGGTTTCCAGAAACATTGATAGTGGTGTTCCTCCAACTCCCGGTGTCTGGCAGGTGAGTGTGGATAGCTCCGGTCCCCGTTGCACACAAGCTTCACAGCTAACACTGTGGCGCAGGAATGCAGAAAAAGAACAACAGGTATCCATTAGAAGTGCTTCCAACAAATTCAAAGGCCTGAACTGGAAAGCAGGAAACGAAGAGCTTGTTCTACCAGATCAGTTTGTGGTGGAGGAAGGGCGGATGGTTGTCAGCGTAGACGACGATCTTCGCGATTTGGAAATGCATGTCATGCCTGAGCAAGACCAGGATTTGGGCTCCGGTTCCCTGCTTACCTGGCTGATTGAAAAACAATGTAATCGTCAGGCACTGTCACTCATTGAAAGTGTCCACCGAGGCAACAATACAAACTGACAGAATTGGTGCAAAAATTACCCTTAAAATTTGCAATATTGTTGTCCAGAATTGGGTTCTTGATTCCAGATGCCGAAACCACAAAGATTGATTTGAATTTGGAACAGATCAAATTGAGGTATCGAAATGTCAGAAAACGGACCTGTTTTAAGGATTTTTGAAGTTCGAACAAAACCAAATTGCAGTGAAAAACTACTGGCAAATTTCAAGACGAAGTCTGCCGATGTAGTTCAAAACGAACCCGGTAATCTCGGTTACTTCTTTGGTGAATGTGTGCAAGGTAGTGATGACACCGTGATGTTCGTTTCCGTTTGGCGCGATTTGAACGCGGTAAAAGACCGTTTTGGCGAGCGCTGGCAAATATCCTATTTGCCTGAAGGGTATGAGGAAATGATTGAAGAGTGTTCAGTTCGCCATCTCGACGTAAGTACTGGTTGGCACGTGAAAAGAAATTCGGGATAAATCATAATGAACGCAGACCGCTACCAAATCTCTGACAACACCAAAACCATGATGGCGGTGGTTACCACCGGAAATGGCGGGTACGACAAGCTCGACTACCGGGAAGTCCCTATTCCTGAACTTGATGAGAACGAAGTTCTGATCCAGGTGCTGGCAGCTGGTGTAAACAATACGGAGATCAATACCCGCCTTGGCTGGTACTCATCGAGCGTTACCGGAAGCACAGATGCGTTTGCAGATGCACAGGATGAGCAAGCAGAACAAAAATCAGATGGAGGATGGAACAAGGCAACCCCTTTTCCATTCATTCAGGGGACTGATTGCTGCGGAAAGGTAGTTTCATCTGGTGCTTCTGAAAATGAACATCTCATCAGCTCAAGGGTAATTGTCCGCGCATGCATGCGCCCTAACGGTTACGACACCATGGACAATATCTGGATGGCATCAGATTTTGATGGCGCTTTCGCACAATATGTCAAAGTACCTGCAACGGAAGTCTTTCCGGTCTCTTGCGACTGGAGTGACGAAGAACTTGCTACCATTCCCTGTGCTTATGGAACTTCAGAGAACATGCTCCATAGAGCTAAGGTCTCATTAAACGAACATGTACTGGTAACAGGAGCCTCTGGAGGTGTGGGTTCAGCCACTGTTCAATTGGCGAAAAGACGCGGAGCTCAAGTGACCGCCATATGTGGAGCCTCCAAGGCTGAACAGGTACGTTCAATCGGAGCCGATGTGATCATCGAACGTGGAAGCGATCTGACAGAAGTTTTAGGAGAACACAATTTCGATGTAGTCGTTGATAATGTTGCAGGAGAGGACTTCCCACACATGCTCACCGCATTAAAGCGTGGCGGACGATATGTGTCTTCAGGTGCTATTGCTGGCCCGATTGTAAGCCTGGATATGCGGGATATGTATTTGAAGGACATTCAGCTTATCGGCTGCACAGCATGGGACGAACCGGTGTTTCCAAACCTGATTTCCTACATTGAAAAGGGAGAAATTAGGCCTCTGCTCGCAAAATCCTTCCCGTTGGAAGACATCGTACAGGCTCAAACCGAATTCATGGAAAAGAAACATTTCGGAAATTTTGTACTCGTTCCATCCCATTGATCATTCTCAGTTTTAAACTGTACTTCGATGTTCCTTTGCTTAACTGACCATCAGACGTTATTCCTAGTAGAATGAGATGATCTGATTACGGTAAATTATGAGCATTGAGACCAAGCAAACTGGAGCTTCGATGGAAAAGCCGACCTGGCTTGTTCTGGCCCCCGGCATTTTCCTCTTGATGTGGTCAACCGGTTACGTGGCTGCCAAATTTGGTCTGGGCTACATTGAACCTATGACCTTTCTGGCTCTGCGTTTTGCATGTGTTGTGGCAATCATGGCCGTACTCTTCCTGATTGTCAGACCACCCCTACCCTCAACTGCTGAACAATGGTTACACCTGATAATCGTAGGTTTCCTGCTCCAGACCATGTATTTCGGCATGTGCTACATGTCGTTCACATCCGGTATTTCAGTGGGAACGTTAGCGCTAATTCTGGCAATGCAACCGATCATTGTGGGCCTTGTTGCACCAAGATGGAACGGTGAAATTGTGAACTGGCGTCAGTGGCTAGGTTTGGTATTGGGACTAACAGGCGCAGTTCTGGTTATTACCGCACGATCAGAAATTGCATCTCCATCTGCGTGGGGTCTCATCTTTGCCTGTCTCGCTTTATTTGGAATCACCGGCGGGTCTTTGTGGGAAAAGCGGTTTGGTGTTTCACATCATCCTATTACCGCAAATCTGGTGGGTTTTGCAGCGGGCCTGTTAGGCGTGGTGCCATTTATGGTAGCTTTTGAGACAATGGAGATCGTGTGGACGTGGCAGCTTACCGCATCACTTGTTTATCTGATCATTGCCAGCTCGCTGATCGCCGTTGGACTCCTGTTGGCGATGATCCGTCATGGTGAAGTTTCGAGAGTATCGGCCCTGTTTTTCCTGGTGCCACCAATGGCAGCGACTGTCGCCTGGCTTGTTTTGGGAGAGGTAATGCCACCGCTCGCCTGGGTCGGCATGCTCGTTGCAGGACTTGGCGTATTTTTAGCCAGTGTAAAGCAATGAAGTTCATGATAAATCTCAGGATTTGAAACCTGCCCATTAAGGAAAATATGTTGAAGATAACATCTGTCGAAACGCTAAGGCTGGAAGATCATCCAAATTTGCTCTGGGTTAGAGTAAATACATCTGAAGGAATTACCGGCCTGGGTGAAACCTATTTTGGCACCCATGCAAGCGAGGCGGATATCCATAACCGAATTGCTCCCATCATACTTGGTGAAGATGCAAGCCGCATTGAGTATCTCAACATGAAAATGCAACCCTATGTGGGGTTTTCTGGCACAAGTGCAGAAGTTCGTGCGATCGCCGCGATTGATGTGGCATTGTGGGATATCGCCGCTAAGTCCGCAGGCAAACCTTTGGTTGATTTGTTGGGAGGCAGAACCCGGGAGAAAATTCAAATCTACAATACCTGTGCAGGTCCAAACTACGTTTCTAAAACTTCAGCCGTAAGGCCCGACAATTTTGGCACATCAGGTGTAGATGAGATCCTGTACGATGACCTCAACAGCTTCCTGGACACTCCTGAAGACCTCGCTTCATCCCTCATGGAGATGGGCATCTTCTCAATGAAAATCTGGCCATTTGATTTAGCGGCTGGCGCAGTCGACGGTGTCGATATTTCCACCGAAGACCTAAAGAAAGGCCTGGAACCCTTTGAGAAAATCCGCAAGGCACACGGTGATAAGATGCGGCTCAAGGCCGAACTGCATGGGCTGTGGAGCCTCAACGCAGCAAAGAAAATTGCAAGCGCTTTGGAACCGCTAGATATGGACTGGATCGAGGACCCCGTTTGGATGGATCGGACCACTGAAGTAGGAGAGTTAGCGCAGTTCACTAAGGTGCCGCTGGCAGGTGGTGAAACCCTTGCAGGCCTTGGACAGTTCAAGTCACTGATTGATGAAGGAAATATAGCTACACCCATTATGGATGTGACTTGGGCTGGCGGAATTACAGCAGCACGTAAAATTGCCGCCCTTGCAGAAGCAAGATCACGTCCCATCGCATTTCATGATTGTTCCGGGCCTGTAACGCTTGCTGTTTCCACGCATCTCGCCCTGAGTTTGCGCAATGTTAGGGAACAGGAAATTGCCAGAGGTTTCTATTACAACTGGTACCAGGATTTTGTTGATCAATTGCCAACAATTAAAAATGGAATGATCACCGTACAGGAACAACCGGGACTCGGCATGAGCTTGCTACCAGAACTTTTTGAGAGACCAGACGCAGTTCATCTCACCTCTGAAGCTGGCTAGGTTGAGTGAAAAATGTGGTAAAGCGCATTGACACTATGCTCCAATTCTCAATTTCTCAACGCATTACCAATACGGGGCACTGAGCATGCCTTACAACCCTTGCCGCAGTTGAACCCAAAAGATAATCCTGAAACCCGGGTTTGTGTGAGCCAATAATGATAAGATCTATATTCTGCTCCTTTGCGATTTCTAGGATATCAGCTGCAGGATGCCCTGGCTTGATCTCAATGATGGCTTCTATTCCTGCATCTTTGGCCACAATAGCTAATTTTTTTCGTGCTTCTTCGTAAGACATTTCAAAGATATCTTTTGGCAATGCCATCTCAGCAACTGCGGGAACTGAATGGACAATATTGGCAAGCACAAATCCAGCATGTTCCCCGGCTAGTTTTTTGGCAGCCTCAATCATCTCAGGCGCTCTTTCCGTATGTGTCATATCCACTGGGATTAGAATTTTGTTATACATGCTGTTCTCCAGGCTGGTTGTTTCCCAATTGGTATACCTTTAATGCAGCTACTTCATTGAGTTAGATCAAAAATTTTGATTTTTCTAAATTCCGACAGCATCTGTTCTCCGCACCCAAAAATTGATACACACACTCCAAAGCCTCTGTCTAAGATGTAATATCCGAGTATAATGTAGCGAAACTGCACAATGTTGGGGGTGGAAAATGCCAAACATACCGCCATTGGAAAAAATCAATGATCTGCGGGCTTGGGAGGGAAGAGAATTAGTCGATGCACAGTCTTCCTGGTTGCTCGAACTTTCAAATGAAGCGGTTTCAGACCTGGAACAGGCTGCAGAACATTTCTTAGGCTTAGGCCTCGATATTGGTGAAATAACAGCAGAAACCTTTCCTCTAAAAGTTTTTGATCAACACTTGGCAGAACTCTCTAAAAAACTTGTACATGGCATCGGCTTTGAAGTGATCCGGGGTTTACCAATAGAACGATATAATAGAGAATTTGCAGCTACCATATTCTGCGGTATCGGTGCACATCTTGGCAGCGCTCGCTCGCAAAATGCCAACGGCCATATACTGGGACACGTGCGCGATATTGGTGCCGATGCAAATGACACAAACACACGAATTTACCAGACATCGCAACGCCAGACTTTCCATACAGATTCATCTGATGTGGTAGGCCTTCTTTGCCTGAAAAACGCGAAATCCGGCGGGGACTCACTTCTCGTGAGTGCGGTAACCATTTTCAATAAAATGGTTGAACTGCGACCCGATCTTCTACCGTTTCTGTTCGATCCAATCGCCACTGATCGACGAGGAGAAATCCCTGTCGGTGAGCTGCCCTACATGCAAATCCCACCATTGAACTGGCATAATGGATTGTTGACAGTTTTTTACCAGCGTCAATACATCGACAGTGCACAACGGTTTGATGGAGCAATGGAACTGACAGACCAGCATGTCGAAGCGCTAGATATGTTTGATACCTTGGCAGACAACCCGGATTTACATCTGACTATGCGTCTGGAGCCTGGTGACATGCAATTTGTTTATAACCACGCATTCCTACATGACCGGACAGGTTTCATAGATTGGCCAGAACCAGAAAACCGCCGTCATCTATTGCGTCTTTGGTTATCAATGCCTCAGGACCGGGAATTGCCCGCGTGTTTCAAGGAGCGTTACGGCTCCATTGAGATCGGGAATCGCGGTGGAATCATAACGAAAAATACAAAACTACACGCACCATTGAACTAGACAGAAAACGTTCTAAAATAGCCTGGCTATTCATGCGTTCTGGATTTTTCCGGGTCGTATACAGGTATACTCACCACAATTGCGCTGGTTTCGATACCTTCGCCTTTAACTTGGAGTTTAGTACCGCTATTTGACGCGTCCGGAGACACATGAGCAAGGGCTAAGGACTTCTTGAGCCGATGGGAATATGCAGGACTGTTAACGACACCGACCTCCACCCCATTCAATGAAAGCGTTTCACCGCCATTGACCATATCATTATGATCAATTTCGAGGCACACATTGATGATTTTCTCTTGTCCCTCAGCTGCCATTAACGCGGCGCGACCTCTGAAATCACCTTTTGTCTTGCTGACAGTAAACCCCAAACCCACTTCCCACGGCGTATTGTCGGTAGTCATGTCATATCCGTAAAACAGAAGACCGGCTTCAATCCGCACCTTGTCCAATGCCGTAAAGGAGCATGGCATCACCCCGGCCTCAACGAGCTTGTCCCAGATATCACCCACAACTGATGCATCTGCGAATATTTCGTATCCTCGCTCACCGGAATATCCAGTACGGGAGATCCTACAATCATAACCAAACAGTTTAGCAGGCGTATGATGAAAGTAAGCAAGCTCCTCTAGGTTGACATCTGAGTTTGCATTCAGGATTTCCAGCGAACTGGGACCTTGAACCGAAATATCATGCAGATCATCAGTAAACTCAATATCCACATTTTTACCATCGGCTGACGCTTCTAGAAGGCTCATCGTATCCCCAGAGCCATGAACCACCATCCATTCATCACCGCCATTATTCGATACGATCGCATCGTCAGCCATTGTTCCCGTTTCAGTGAGGATGCTGAGGTAAGCAGCTTGTCCAGGACCAATTCGTCCCATATCCCGCGTTGTGAGGTGACTTAAGACCGTTTCAGCATCTTTCCCCCTCACAAAAACTTTCTTAAGTGGAGACATATCAAACATACCTGCACTGGTACGAACAGCATCATGTTCGGTTTCCGGATCGGTATCATATGTCCACGCTGTGCCCATACCGTTCCAGTCTTCCAGTCCTGATCCAAGTGCTTTGTGGCGTGAGGCAAGTGCTGATGTGCGGCTCAATTCTTCAGTCATTTTCTTCTCCAACTAATACCATTCATCCGGCATCTCCGATTTCCGGGATGCCACAAATTCTTCCAGTTCTCTTTTGATATTTTCGTCCAATGCCGGTGGCTCATATGCCGACAGCATTTCTTTCCACACACGGTTTGCTCTTTCAGCAGCACTTAGGCTTCCATTGTCACGCCAGGTTTCAAAAGGCCCGGCATCCGGCAGCAGTGACTCGTAGTTGGCGTCCGCAAAGTTCGCCAGAGTATGAGTGGTGGATAAAAAGTTCTCTCCCGGTCCCGCTTCCAAATAACTCTCTCTGGATAAGGTTTCACTTGTGACCGAAAAACCCTGCAAGGTTCGCAGTAACGCCCCACAATTATCGAGATCAAGGATGAATTTCTCGTAGGACATAGTTAAGCCACCCTCAAGCCAACCGGCTGCATGCCAGACTTGATGGGTGCCGCTCATCAATGTGCTCCACATGGCATTAACACTGTCACTCATTGCTTGCGCATCAGGCGCGTTCGATGCCGTTACCTGCCCACCACCCGATCTGACCGGTACTCCAAGCCTGCGTCCCAGTTGAGATAAGGCCATCGTAACCAAATTTGCTTCAGGTGTTCCAAAACCAAGAGAGCCGGTCCGCAGGTTCATAGTTGAATGGAAACTACCCATAACAACCGGACACCCTTTATTGACCAGCTGCACCAGAGCAATGCCCACCATGGCTTCTGCCAGGGTTTGCGCCGCAATTGCAGCCGGTGTAACGGGACCCATAGCGCCACCAAAAATCGATGGAGAAACACACACGCATTGATTGGCCGCGGCGTATTCCCTTAGTGCCCCTGACATCACACCATCAAATACGAGCGGTGAATTGATGTTTATATTCCCCTGCATCACCGCATTGGATCTCAGAAAATCTTCACCAAAAACGATTTTTGCCATCGAGATTGATTCTTTTGCTCGTATCGGTGATGTAACGCTCCCCATAAACGGCTTTTCAGAGAGTGTAAGATGGGCAAATACCATGTCCAGATGCCGCTTGTTCACCGGTAAATCCACTGGCTCCACAACGGTGCCGCCTGAGTGATGCAAATATGGCGTTGCATAGGATAGCTTTACAAAATTCTCAAAGTCCTGAAATGACGCATACCGTCTGCCATTATCAAGATCAGTAACAAACGGAGAGCCATAGCCCGGCATCAAGACCAGACTGTTTCCACCCAGTTCGATTGTATACGCCGGATTTCGACTATGAATTTTGAATGAAGTTGGCGCACTACGGCAAAGCTCTCTCACCAGACCTGCCCCAAACTTAACACGATCCCCTTCAACAATTGCTCCGGCATTGTGAAACAACTCCAGTGCGAGAGGATCATCACGAAAATCCATACCAACGGATTCCAATATCCAATCAGCCTGTTTTTCTATCTGGGAAAGATCTGGTTCAGCCAGAAGCTCGTATTTGGGAATTCTGCTCGTATTGAAAACCTTTGGCGCAACCATCCGCGTTGCAGAATGTCTTTGAGAACGCTTTGTTTCCCGACGCGAGCGAGCAGTTGCAGAACCGCCCACATAACTTGTCTTTGCCGGATTAACAGCGTTCAAATTGCCTGATCCCTATTCTTGATAAGTACTGAAGAATTCACCGTTTCCGATTATTTCACGCTGAAATCGGCATGAAAATCGAATTATTTTGACCAATTCGTTTAATAATTTTAAACTCTCTAAATGCGCCACCAATCCTATACCTCATTGCGAAACTTTGTTCAGATCGCCCAATTTGAGAGCCTGTCCGAGGCTGCGGAAAAGCTGAACCTGACAAAAGGGGCACTAAGCCATCAAATCAACAACCTGGAACAGGATTTGGATTTCAAAGTCTTTGAACGACACCCCAAGGGCATAAGACTTACGAGAAAAGGCCGTGAGTTGCTGACTACAGCTGAACCTTTGTTTCGACAGCTTGAAGACAGAATTTCCCAGTTATCCAACAAAGCAGAAAAGGCTCTCACGATCGGAGTAACCACTTATTTCGCTTCCAGATGGCTTTCTCCACGTCTGATGCAGTTCATGCAAGCTCACCCTGAAATTCGGCTCAGGATCCAACCAATGTTAGATCTGGAGAACTTTGCCGGTGAAGACGTGGATATCGCAATACGATGGGGAAACGGCAATTGGAAAGACTGTGAAATCAGGAAACTATTCAGTTGTCCGGCATGGCCAACCGGCGACAAACAGACCTTCGAAAAAGTGGAAAGTGAAGGCATCGAAACCGCTTTTGAAAAATTCACTCTTTTGCGGGACCGCAAAGACAGCAACTCGTGGAGTGAATGGTATGACAAGGCTGGCTTACAGATCACGAGCCGTTTCGACACTCTCATAATTCCGGACCCCAATGTGAGGGTGCAAGCGGTGCTGGATGGGCAGGGAGTGGCCTTAAACGATGCCCTGATATCTGACGAGATCCGAAACGGCCGCCTGTTTCGCTTAAGTAAAGTGGAACTCTCTGACTACGGATATTTTTTGGCCTATGATGTAAACACCTTAGAAAAAACTGAAGTCAGATCATTCATCGACTGGATCACCAGCATTGCTTGAAATAATTCGCTGCTATAATCAATATTGTTGATTGACCTTTAATCCCACAAAAGAATAACTAGCTGGATGATAATCAATTTCGGTTCGATAAATATTGATCATGTTTATCAGGTCAGCACTATGCCGGTGCCTGGTGAAACCATATCAGCCATTTCCTACGATAAGTTTCTTGGTGGCAAGGGTATCAACCAGTCTATTGCGATCGCAAAAGCAAACGGTCAGGTCAATCATGTGGGCTCTGTTGGCAGTGACAGTTCATGGGTTCTGTCTGAAATAGAAAAACTTGGCGTAGATACTTCAAGCGTCTCCAGGCTAGATTGCGCTACAGGACACGCGATTATTTTCGTTAATCAAGAAGGTGAAAATCTGATTGTTATTGAGGGTGGTGCCAACCAGCAACTGACCAAATCAGAAATTGATGACGCTTTGAGCTCCGGTAAGCCCGAACAAGACTGGGTTCTTTTTCAAAACGAAACTAATCTCACTGAATATCTTGCACAAAAGGCAAAAGCAGCAGGTTACAGATTGGTGTATTCTGCAGCGCCGTTCAAAGCGGAGATCGTTGAAAACATATTGCCGATGATCGATTTGCTTGCCGTAAATGAGATTGAAGCTGCAGCCTTGGCCGATCATTTGAATATCCCGCAAACTGAGATTCCTGTACCGCAACTATTGGTCACAAAAGGTGCCAAAGGATCGGTATTCCATGTTGCGGAAGAACAATTCGCTCAAAATGTCATAACCGTGGATGCGTTGGATACAACCGGAGCAGGCGACACTTTTCTGGGAAGCTTTCTGGCCAACTACTGTGAAGGCACTGATGCAAAAACCGCCCTCAATTATGCCGCCCACGCCAGCGCTTTACAGGTGACTAAAGCAGGTGCAGCAACAGCTATTCCAAGCCATATCGAGGTAAAAACCTTCATGCAAAGCAGTGAAATTAATGAGTAAACACAAAATCATAATCGATACCGATCCGGGCGTGGATGACGCCATGGCAATACTCTATGCCTGTCTCGATCCAGAAGTAGAACTCGTGGGGCTGACCTCAATTTTCGGGAACGTGACCATCGACGTTGCAACGCGTAACGCTTTGGCACTACTGGAATTGGCTGAAGTTGAAGTCCCCGTCTCTCAAGGTGCATCAAAACCACTAGTTCAGGAAGCAAAGGAAGTCGCTTGGGAAGTGCACGGCAGGGAAGGGTTTGGAGATGTGCCTCCATTTACTCCTGCAAGCAGTCCTGATCCAAGAGCTGCACATCAGTTCATCTGCGATATGGTCAATGAAAATCCAGGAGAAATAGTCTTGTGCCCAGTTGGACCGTTGACCAACATCGCCATGGCGCTCCAACACGATCCTTCAATTGCCACAAAAGTGAAATCAGTAACAGTCATGGGCGGCAGCCTAGATGAAGGAGGCAATGTCACGACTCATGCGGAAGCGAATATCTGGCAAGATCCACATGCAGCGGAAATCGTTTTCTCTGCAGATTGGCCGGTTACAATGATTGGTCTGGATGTAACCCATCAGGTCGTCTGTAAACCTGAAGAATTTGCACTGCTGCCTAAAGATTCACCAAAATTGGGCGGCTTTCTCAACGATGCTGCGCAATTTTATTTCGATTTTCACGCACGCGTGGACGGACTTCATGGTTGTCATATGCATGATCCAGCGGCAGTGATTTCCATTGTTAAACCGCAATACTTCAAAACTGAGGCAACCGGTCTGGATGCGATTCTAGACGGAGAAGAGGTTGGGATGACGATCAGGAGCAAAAATTCGACAAAGCCTCTAGTTAATGTGGCCATGGAAATTGACACAGAGGCTGTAAAGCGTCACTTTTTAGATATGATCAAAACCGGGTATTGATTGACAGACAGCAGGTTAAAATTGTCATGACTAATTTCAATGTATTAGCGATTAGCTATCAGGACCCCGAAGCTGGGAGTAAATTCGCAAAGTCATTGCACGAAACCGGATTTGCCATTCTTAGAGATCATCCTATCAAAAATGACGAAATTGAGCAGATGTATGATGTTTGGGCGGATTACTTTAGCCAGGACCAACGTCTGGAAGATGCTGTAAAACCAGGGGAATCACATGGGTACTATGGCTTTAAGTCAGAAAATGCAAAAGGCAGCAGCCATAAAGACCTGAAGGAATTTTATCACGTCTATCAATCAAAACCGGTGCCAACAGCAGTAGAACCGGTTACGAGATCATTTCAAAGCAAGATGATTGGAATTGGTTCTGAACTGCTAGCCTGGCTGGATAAACACACTCCCAAGGATACGAGCACACATTTCTCTGAAAATCTGACAGAAATGATTGCCAAGAGCGAAGATAACCTGCTGAGAATACTTCATTATCCGCCGCTCGCAGATGATGTGGAGCCTGGAGAAGAGCGTGCAGCTGCTCATGAGGACATTAATCTGATCACACTTTTGGTCACAGGTAGTGAGCCAGGCCTGCAGGCAAAGGACAATGAAGGAAACTGGCATGATGTACCCTGCCATTCAGGATACATTACAATTAACTCAGGTGACATGTTGTCTAAAGCCTCCAGAGGATATTACCCGTCAACACCACATAGGGTTATAAACCCGCCTCAACAGGAAAACAGATCCAGATACTCAATGCCCCTTTTTGTCCATCCAAGGCCGGAAGTTCAACTTGATGAACATCAGACAGCCGGTGAATATCTTGATGAACGATTACGGGAAATTGGCTTGAAATAAGAGATAAATATAGGGAGATAGAGAATGAAAATTTTTATGAAACTTGCTGCAGCAAGCATCATTGCTGTCATGGCAATAGGCTCCGCCCTCGCCGCAGACTTCAAACCTGCGGTTATTTACGACATGGGTGGCAAATTCGATAAATCATTTAACGAAGGCGTTTATAACGGCATCAAACGGTTTCAAGACGAGACCGGCGTTGAAGTTATGGAATTTGAAGTGACCAATGAAACGCAACGCGAACAGGCCATGCAGCGCATGGTTGATCGCGGCGCGACACTGGTGCTTGGTGTCGGGTTCGCACAGGCTGACGCCATTAACAAGGTTGCCGGTGAAAACCCGGACCGTAACTTTGCAATCATAGACGTGAATTGGCTTGATCAACCTAACCTGCGCCAATACGCTTTCAAGGAACATGAAGGCAGCTACCTCGTTGGTATGGCCGCAGCTCTTGCTTCCAAAACAGGTAAAGTGGGCTTCGTTGGTGGTATGGATATTCCGCTAATCCGCGCTTTTGCCTGTGGCTATGTCCAGGGTGCCAAGGATGTAAACGCAGACATCGAAGTACTCCAGAACATGACAGGTACCACTCCTGCTGCATGGAATGATCCGGGCAAGGGAGCGGAACTTACACAAAGCCAGATCGACCGTGGCGCTGATGTTATTTATCAGGCAGCAGGTGGCACAGGAATTGGCGTGATCAGAGCTGCTGCAGATGCAGGAAAGCTCTCAATCGGAGTGGATTCCAATCAAAACCATCTTGCACCTGGCTCAGTACTCACATCGATGCTTAAGCGTGTTGATGTTGCTGCATACGAAACTATGAAAGACGCCATGTCCGGATCGTTCGATACGGGCGTGAGAATTCTTGGTCTGGCCGAAGGCGGTGTAGGTTGGGCTCTGGATGAAAACAATGAGAAATTGATTTCAGGAGACATGAAGGACGCAATCGATGCAGCAAGCACAGACATCGTAGCTGGCAAAATAGCTGTGCACGATTACCGTTCTGACAACTCATGCCCGAAATAAAATCAGTTTAGGCATCAGTGGGTATGGAAAGTATCAATACGGAGGTGGATTTGGAGCACGAACCACCTCCTGCAATTGAACTGAGAGATGTTTCAAAAACATTTGGCAATGTACAGGCCAATAAAAACATTTCCATGAAAATTGAAAAAGGATCAATTCACGGCATCGTTGGCGAAAACGGTGCCGGAAAATCCACGTTAATGAACATACTCTACGGACTTCATACCGCTGACACCGGGGACATTCTGGTAAACGGCCAGAAGACCAACATCCGGTCAAGTGCAGACTCAATTGCACTTGGCATCGGAATGGTTCACCAGCATTTTATGCTAATTCCCAATTTCTCGGTCCTGGAAAACGTGATGGTAGGCAATGAAGGCGGTTTTTTGCTGGGAGGTGGTGAAGAGGAAGCCATTCGAACTCTGAAACACCTGGGCACCGAATACGGAATGGACGTAGATCCTCACGCGCTGATCGAAGATTTACCTGTGGGAATCCGACAACGCGTGGAAATTATCAAAGCAATAAAAAGCGGTGCCGAAATCCTGATTTTGGATGAACCAACTGGCGTTCTAACCCCTCAAGAAGCTGAGGGGTTATTCACAATACTACGAGTATTGAGGGATCGTGGCGTGTCGGTGCTACTGATCACCCACAAGCTTGCAGAGATCATGGCAATAACGGATGCAGTTTCTGTTATCAGAGACGGTGAAATTGTCGGCCACAGAAAAACATCAGACACAACAACGGAAGAACTAGCTGAGTTAATGGTCGGCCGTGAGGTGTCTTTGGAGGTGGAACGCGGAGCATCTGAGGCTGGTGAAACGCGTTTGTCCGTTTCAAACCTTGGTCATAGCAGCCTGTCAGGCATCAAAAAGCTTTCCGGGATAACATTCGACCTGCACGCAGGAGAAATATTGGGAGTTGCCGGGGTAGCAGGCAACGGACAAACTGAACTTCTTGAAATACTTTCCGGAATGCGAGTTCCGGATGAAGGAAAGTTTTCGGTTCTTGGTACTGAGGTAACTCCGAACAAACATAGTAATCCGAAGTTAATGCGCAAGCTTGGTATCGGCCACATCCCGGAAGATCGTCACCTCCACGGACTGGTATTGGATTTTGAGGCACAAGAGAACTTTGTCTTTGGTTTCCACGACGCTGATCAATTTTACAGCGGTTCATTACTCAATCAAAGATTCATCACAGATCATAGTAGCGATCTGATGGGAAAGTTTGATGTACGCCCAACCAATCCGAAGACTAAGGCGAAAAATTTCTCCGGCGGCAATCAGCAGAAAATTGTCATCGCGCGCGAAATCAATGAAGTCCCTAAGTTGTTAATAATTGGGCAACCCACACGCGGCGTAGACATAGGCGCGATAGAATTTATTCATAAACAAATCGTCCACTTAAGAGACCAGGGCTGTGCCATATTGCTGGTATCTGTCGAGCTGGAAGAGATCCTGGGGCTATCAGATCGAATAATGGTCATGAACGCTGGAGAGCAAATGGGCATTTTGGATCGAGATGAAGCTGATGAGCGCACATTGGGGTTGATGATGGCTGGGATCACAGGGAGTAATGCAGCGTGAAATCAGCACCACCACTCCCTACCTGGGCAGATATCTTAATTCTCCCGATTATCAACCTTTGCGCAGCCCTTTTCGTTTGTGGTCTGATCATACTGGCACTGGGTGAAAACCCACTGACAGCGCTAGTAGTAATGCTTAGAGGTGCGTTCGTTTTTCCAGGAAGCCTTGGCTACACGTTGTACTACACAACAAACTTCATATTCACAGGACTGGCAGTGGCAATCGCATTCCATGCCATGATGTTCAATATTGGTGGCGAGGGGCAAGCTTCCATAGGAGGTCTGGGTGCTGGTCTGGTTGCGCTCTGGCTTGGTGCCACAACACCTCCGGCAATCGTGCTACCTGTGGCCGTTTTGGCAGCAGCATTATTCGGCGCTGCGTGGGCTTTCATACCAGGCTATTTGCAGGCAAAGCGCGGGAGCCATATCGTGATTACGACCATCATGTTCAATTTCATTGCTTCATCGGTGATGGTATGGCTGCTTGCAGGACCCTTGATCCAGCCTGGTCAACAATCACCTCAAACAGCTACCTTTGAACCATCCGCTCACTTGCCCAAATTCACAGACGTAATGGAAATGATGTCCATCAGCGTTGCGAACTCCCCGCTTAATTTCTCGTTTGTCATTGCACTCATGGCACTTCTAATTTTCTGGATCCTGGTCTGGAAAACACGTTTTGGATATGAGTTGCGAGCAGTCGGTCACAACCCGGAAGCCGCCAAATATGCGGGCATCAAGGTACCTACCATTATCATTCTGGCAATGGCACTATCCGGCGCTTTTGCTGGCCTGATGGCTACAAATGAAATCCTCGGCGTTCAACACAAGGTCGTTTTAAACTTCACATCAGGTTATGGTTTTACCGGTATTGCAGTTGCTTTGATGGGCCGCAACCATCCTGTGGGTATTTTCCTTGCAAGCCTGTTGTTCGGAGCACTTTATCAGGGCGGTGCCGAACTGGACTTTGAGTTCCAGTCCATTACCCGGGAAATGGTTCTGGTAATTCAGGGAATGATCATTCTATTCTCAGGCGCATTGGCCTATATGTTCAATCCACCACTGGCTCGGTTTATCCATGCCCTGTTTGGCGGGAGGAAAACCCAACATGTCTGAGTTTGCTCTTCAACTCCTGTTAACATTGGACGCAACAGTAAGAGTGGCAACACCACTGATTTTATGCGCAATGGCAGGCATGT
This sequence comes from uncultured Hyphomicrobiales bacterium, assembly GCA_963922405.1. Classification (GTDB taxonomy): domain Bacteria; phylum Pseudomonadota; class Alphaproteobacteria; order Rhizobiales; family Rhizobiaceae; genus JAALLB01. Next base: position 17,777 of record CAWUJF010000005.1, read on the forward strand.
TTTCAGAACGATCCGGCATCATCGATATTTCTCTTGAAGGCAAATTGCTTATGGGCGCCTTTGTTTCAGCCGCGATTGCCAGTGTTTACGGATCAGAATGGCTCGGTGTTTTGGGTGCGGTTTTCGCTTGTGTCATCCTCGCATCAATTCACGGATTTGCATGCATAACGCACCGAGGAAACCAGGTGGTCAGCGGCCTTGCTATCAATATTCTGGCATCAGGCCTCACCGTGACAATCGGTATTGCGCTATTCCGGCAGGGTGGGCAAACACCCTTGCTATCCCGAGATGAACGCTTCACGCCCGTTGAATGGCCACTGGTGGATGCCATCGATGCAGTGCCTGTACTGGGAGTAATATATCGAGAGCTAATCAGCGGGCACAATCTGCTCACCTATGTGGCACTTATATTGGTGCCAATTTCTGCTTTCATATTTTACAAGACACGATTTGGATTACGGATCAGGGCTGTTGGGGAAGTACCGAAAGCAGTCGACAGCGCCGGAGTGTCTGTAAGCTGGTTGCGTTATAGAGCGGTGATTATTGCGGGTATCCTTTGTGGAATAGCCGGTGCATACCTCTCCACAGGACAAGGAGCAGGATTTGTAAGAGAAATGTCTGCCGGAAAGGGATATATCGCTTTGGCTGCAGTTATCTTTGGTAAGTGGCGGCCTTATCCTGCGTTCTTTGCGTGTCTCTTATTTGGGTTTCTAGAGGCAGCAAGCGCACGTCTCCAAGGTGTGGAACTGCCTCTGATTGGAGAAGCACCGACACAACTGATGCTGGCTCTCCCTTATATTATGGTAGTATTGTTACTTGCCGGGTTCATAGGAAGAGCTTCTCCTCCTTCGGCAATAGGTATACCTTACAATAAATAACTTAATCATCAGATTTCAAAGATGAGTTTTTACGAGGAAATAACTGAAGAATGAAAAATGGAAACATAACCGTTGTCGACCACCCGCTTGTTCAGCACAAGTTGACCCTGATGCGTGAGAAAGAAACTTCATCGGCGGTATTCAGACAGCTTCTTCGCGAGATATCGACACTCCTCACCTATGAGGTT
>CAWUJF010000006.1:0-17888 GCA_963922405.1 uncultured Hyphomicrobiales bacterium
AGCCAGGATCAACATGCTTATCGTGGCAATTCCTCTCACTGCAGAGAAACGTGTTTTGCAACTGCTAAAACGCCTGTGGATTTTGCCGGTTGATATTCGCTTGTCTGCTCACACGAACAAACTGTTTTTCCGTCAGCGTTCATATACCTATGAGGGCTCCGTTCCGTTTCTCGATGTTTTCCAGAAGCCGATTGCTGACTGGGATGCTGTTGTGAAACGTGTTTTCGATGTGGTAGTCGCCTCAACTGCTATCGTGCTCTTAAGCCCGATCATGATTGCTACAGCGATAGCCGTGAAGCTCGACAGTGCCGGGCCAATCATCTTCCGCCAGAAGCGCGAAGGATTTAACAACGAACTTATCGAGGTTTTCAAATTCAGATCACTGTATACAGACCGTCAGGATACTTCGGGTGTGAACGTGGTCACAAAGGGTGATAGCCGGGTGACGAAAGTTGGCCGTTTTATCCGTAAAACATCGATCGACGAACTGCCGCAATTGTTCAACGTGCTGCTGGGAACACTTTCTCTTGTGGGCCCTCGCCCGCATGTGGCGAATGCACAGACAGATAACAAATTGTGGACCGAGGTGGTGGACAGTTACATCGCACGTCACAGAGTAAAACCGGGTGTGACTGGTTGGGCTCAGGTAAATGGGTGGCGCGGTGAAATTGATCAGGAAGAAAAACTTCAGGGCCGTGTTGAGCATGATCTTTACTATATCGAAAACTGGTCACTGATGTTTGACATCTACATTTTGGCGATCACACCCTTTAAGATCCTGAACACTGAGAACGCCTACTAAAGCCTAGTAATATGAGCGTTGCCGGATCATATGCAAATTCTCAACCCGCTGGATTAGAACGGTCCGGCGGGTTGAATGCGTCTTTGATTACGAATTTTTTCATTGGCCTGGCTGTATTCCTCGGCGGGTTTGTGCTGTTTGAACCAGCCCCGTATGAGTTGCTGATGGCGGGTATGATGGGTATGGGATTTCTTGCTGGGATGCGTATTCCACTTGCAATTTTTCCGTTGCTGATCCCGGTTGCCACTTTCTCTATCGGCGGATTGATTTCAGCGTTCATGATTGATGATTACCAACGCGGTGTAATCTATGTGGCAGTAACGCTTTTCCTTGGCTTAACGAGCGTATTCTTTGCGGTCATGATCGCCAATGACATGCGGCGCCTTCGCCTCATTTTCAGGCTTTATGTGATTGCAGCCGCGGTTACGTCTTTACTTGGGATCTTTGGCTATTTCGGCGCCCCAGGTATGGAAATCTTTACCCGGTACAATCGTGCTCAAGGTGCCTTTGCTGATCCTAACGTGTTTGCTCCGTTCCTGATCCCGCCGATCCTTTATCTTATGTATGGCGTAATGAACCGCTCCATCACCAAGATGCCCATCCGTCTTGGATTTCTAATAATCTTGCTGGCAGGAGATTTTCTTGCATTCTCGCGCGCAGCCTGGGGACTGACTTTACTAACAGGTGGTCTTTTTTATATCCTCCTGCTCATAAATGAGCCTAAGGCACAAGCGCGGGCCAAATATATCTTATTGGGTGTCCTGGGGCTTGCCGGACTGATTGTCGGGCTCCTGGGCGCTTTGCAGGTGGATGCGGTTTCATCCATTTTCAGCGAACGGGCACAAGTGGTTCAATCCTATGACGGAGCCCGGCTCGGCCGTTTCGCCAGACATTTGATCGGGTTTGAACTGGCTGCGAGCAACCCACTGGGTATTGGAAATTTGGAGTTTGGCCAGATCTATGGTGAAGACGAACACAACGTTTATCTCCGTAGTTTGCTGAGTTATGGTTGGTTGGGATTTGTATCCTGGCTGGTTATGGTCTTGTGGCCAATAATCGTTGGGTTCAAGATGCTTATCCTTCAGCGTCCATGGCTGGTTTATTTCCAGATTGCATATGTGGTTTTCTTCGGACACCTGCTTGTGGGTTGGGTTATTGATATCGACCACTGGCGGCATGTGTATCTGCTATTGGGTATACTTTGGGGCTGCATCATGCTGGAACAAAAGCATCGTAAAGACAGTGAGCTCAGGGAGCTTCACAAATAATTCTCACACAGGCATCTCAAACCTGTTGAATTGCATTCACTAGATTCGTATAAGTTATGGAAGTCGGAGCGTGGCGCAGCCTGGTAGCGCACATGCATGGGGTGCATGGGGTCGGAGGTTCGAATCCTCTCGCTCCGACCAAAAAAAACTCTTTATAAATCAATATATTACGCTGATTTATAAAGAGTTTTTTCTTGCCACAAATCGGGGCAAAAACGGTATAGATCGGTATAGATCAATTTAAATTACCACCCAAATCCCACCCCGAAATTGTATCTGTTTCGGTCCAAACCAATGAAGCTTTCTAAGCGAATTTCAGTATTGTTTGAAACTTACGAAGCTCAACTTTACGACTTCGATATTATTTTCTTATATATTTCAAAATGTTAAAGCAGTCTCTTCACATTTCTTGCTTAGGTTGTTTTTTTTCAAAATTGCAATCTTGAGTTTTTTATCCGCGCACATGCAGAGCTCTGCATGTGCGCTAAACTGCAGTTGAAGAGCAAAATACACCCTCTTATTTGTCAGTACTGTGTTTAAAGAAAATTGTTTTTGCTGTTAAAGATATACTAGTTAAATTTTTGCTGGAGAAATATCGTGGGAATAATTCCAAATGAAGATTTGATAGAATTGTATTCTGATGCATTTGACGATGAAGATATTCTTGAGAGGAAGAAGGTAAGCTCAGCATTATCGGCAATACTAAATCGGATGGAAAACCCGGTAGTGATCGCGTTGGATGGAGAATGGGGAAGCGGCAAAACCTATTTTCTTAAGAGATGGGTCACTGCCCATACGACTGAAAATAGCTCCGATGCTCTCACAGTTTATTTTGATGCTTTCGCTAATGATTGCCTTGATGATCCATTACCAGGATTGGTCTCGGCATTGAATGATCGCATGAAAACACAGAATGGCGTCAATATTAAAAGACTCAAGACAGCAGCATTTAAAGCACTAAAACCAATTTTGAAAATTGGGCTGAGAACAGTCACATTTGGGGCGAAAGAGGAGCTGGATGAACTTGGAGATGTGGCGGCAGAAGCATCAAGAGATGAGGCTTTGATAGGTTTAGATAAGTTTTGGGACGAACAAAGTGCCCGAATTGATGCGATCAGAGAATTCAAGAAAACTTTGGAAGATATGACAACAACTAAGAAGGAAGGAGGTAATCCATCACCATTGATATTTGTTGTTGATGAGTTAGATCGCTGCCGACCGGACTATGCGCTGTCCTTATTGGAAATTATTAAACACTTTTTCTCAGTTCCAAATGTCCATTTTGTTCTTGGTGTGAACATGAACGCATTGGAACTCAGCGTCAAATCCAGGTATGGGAGCGAGATTGACGCAAAGGCTTATTTAAAGAAATTTGTACAAATAACAACAAAGCTTCCTGAAGATATTTCACCGCAGATTTATAGCAAGAAACCCACACAGCTAGTTTATTTCGATAGACTTTGCAAAGATGTTGATTTGCCAGAACACATTTATTCACCCCTGCGAGAGAACGTCCAAATTGTGTCTACATGCAATACAGTAACTCTCAGAGACATTCAGGACATAATCAATCATTTATCTCTAGCTAAAGAAGACCTCTTCAATGACAAGAACTTTTCCATCGGCAAGATGTATGTCATTTTTGATTTAATAATATCAAAAATTGTGCGTCCTGATTTATATTTAAAATTTTTGAGTGCGAACATATCACCAAATGAACTGGTATCTTATTTTGGATCAGAGGGTGAATGGTACTCTGCAAACCCCTCCTCTCAAATGGAGCGAAAAATTTATTTTCGTTACCAAGCCTGGATTTTTCTCACTGGCAACGACGCCCTATTAGAGGAAAATCCGCAACTTCATAGTCACATGCAGAAAATTTTTGATGTATTTGGAGATGAAGATCTGAATGCCATGCCTGAAATGATACACAACAGATATCTAAACCAATTCCATTTTTACGGAACCTAATTCCTCTACCTATTCAATTTCTTAGGAATAATTTCTTTATTCTGCTAAAAATAGGTGCAAATTATACCACCCGGCTAACACCCAAAAACCTACTTTTTCAGGTTTTATATATATTTTTCAATATCTTAATTGCCGTTGTGAGATTGCATGGGGTGCATGGGGTCGGAGGTTCGAATCCTCTCGCTCCGACCATTCAAACAGTTGATCAGTCTTGCCTGGTTTGATCCAGTAACCGCTTGCACTCGAGCAGCTCATGCAGTGTCGATTGCAGCAACTTCATATCATCTGCAGCTATTGCCGACCCGGCCATGATTTCGTTAGAGCCATCACCAATACCGGTAAGTCTCTTGAGTATACCCTTGCCCTTTTTGCCGTCTGTATTGACATCTGAGAAAGTGGAAACATCGACCGCAGCCTGACCCGGTTCCACAGATCCGTCACCAATTGTCATTCCCTGACTATCAGCAACTGCATTAAGTTGCCCGGCCGGTTCCTGAGTATGGGCGATAACCGGTGAAATCTCATCACCACGCCCGATACCCACAGCAAGCTGATTCCCTTGCTCCTTCAGGAGTTTCTGAACACCACGGATTGTATACCCTTCATCGTATAAAAGGGTCTTGATACCGCGAAGCAGTTCAACATCGTCAGGCCGATAATACCGACGACCGCCGCCTCTTTTCATTGGTTTTATTTGTGAAAATCTTGTTTCCCAGAAACGCAAAACATGTTGTGGCAAATCGAGATCATCGGCTACTTCGCTAATTGTACGAAACGCTTCGGGGCTTTTAGTCAAGCTGATACTCCACCATCCTAAATATTAATGTATACAGGAGCCGGAAATTGGATCTGTTGAAACTTTATTTTTTATGCCCGTCAAGCACCGCCTGCTTCAGTATATTTGAGGGCTTGAAAACCATGACCCGCCTAGGTGTGATAGGCACTTCCTCGCCTGTTTTCGGGTTTCTACCAATACGCTCATTTTTGCTGCGTACCAGGAAAGACCCGAATGAAGAAAGTTTAACAGATTCGCCTTCCACAATTCTATCACTAATTAGATCAAGAAATGTTTCAACAAGTTCAGCTGATTCAATTCGGGACAAACCTAACTTTTGGTATACTGCTTCACTCAAATCAATTCTGGTAATCGTTTTCTGACTCATATCGATGCCGCCATTTCTATAATAGCCAAATCGCATTGGATTGGTGTTGGTTTAAGTTTTAGTAACACCCCCGGTGTCGCAGTGTAGGATAATTTAGACGCAGTAACAAGAACATAACTCGATTTTTGTTTTATTCTGTATTTGAGAATAAATAACTCAAAATCACCAGCGCAGCAGAGCAGAACCCCAAGTAAAACCGCCACCCATGGCCTCAAGGAGAACCACATCACCTTTTTTGATTCTGCCATCTTTTACTGCGACACACAGAGCCAGCGGTATGGAGGCGGCTGATGTATTTCCGTGCAAATCAACCGTTGTCACCACTTTTTCCGGCGCTATTCCGAGTTTCTTTGCAGAACCATCAATGATGCGCTTATTTGCCTGGTGAGGGACAAACCAATCAATGTCATCAGATGACATACCGGTAGCTTCATATGCGTCTTCAATTACATCTGTAATCATGCCTACCGCATGTCGGAAAACTTCCCTGCCCTCCATGCGCAAATAGCCGACTGTTTGGGTCGAAGACGGACCGCCATCAACGTAGAGTTTGTCTTTGTGGGTTCCATCGGATCTAAGGTGGGATGTCAAAATCCCCCGATCTACCATGGTTCCTTCACCTTCTGACGCCTCAAGGACTATTGCACCTGCCCCATCGCCGAACAGAACGCATGTGGTGCGATCTTCCCAATCCAGAATTCTGGAAAATGTTTCAGCTCCAATGACCAATACAGATTTGGCCTGACCAGAACGCAGGTATTGATCTGCGGTTGTTATGGCGAATACAAATCCTGAACAAACAGCCTGCAGATCAAATGCAGCGCCGTGGTTCATACCCAACCTTTGTTGAACTTCAACGGCTGTGGCCGGAAAGGTATTGTCCGGCGTGGCTGTGGCCAGAATGATCATGTCAAGATCTGCCACATCCATCCCTGCATCCTCCAACGCGGCACGAGCAGCTTTCTCCGCCAAATCTGCTGTCGTCTCTCCTTCCGCGGCGATATGTCGTTGTTTTATGCCTGTGCGTTGCGTGATCCACTCATCTGATGTGTCGAGGCTTTCGGGGAAATCCGAGTTTTTCATCACATGTTCAGGTGAGTACGAGCCACACCCGGTCACTACGGATCTAATCATTTTTTATATACCCCGGAACGTTCCAAAAAATTACCATTCTTTCTTCTGGCCTGTCTAAACTTTCGTTTCGTCTAACTGAATTCGGATCTCATTGAAATTTTCAAGATCAGTTTCAATTTTCGAAAGAATCTCATTCACTGCCATGTCATGGCCCAATTCTATGGCTGATGCAAAGCCTTCGCCATCCGTTCCGCCATGACTTTTTATAACAACACCATTCAACCCAAGTAATACCGCGCCATTGATTTTTCTGGGGTCCATTTTCTCTCTTAATGAGTTAAATGCGCCTTGTGCGAGCAGATATCCGATTTTAGCCAACCAGGTGCGGCTCATGGCAGAACGTAGGTATTCACCAATTTGTTTTGCCGTGCCTTCTGCGGTCTTGAGTGCAATGTTTCCAGCAAACCCTTCGGTAACAACCACATCCACTGTACCCTGCCCCAGATCGTCACCCTCCACAAAGCCGTGGTAATTCATGGTTTCCAGATTGGCGTTGCGTAACAATGCCCCTGCCTCACGAACAGCTTCAACTCCCTTAACCTCTTCCACACCAATATTCAGCAGACCGACACCAGGCCTGTCAAAATCAAAAAGCGCTCTCGCCATCGCAGAACCCATAACTGCAAATTCAACCAATTGATCTGCATCCACACCAACATTTGCACCTACGTCCAGTACAACGCTTTCACCGATAAGAGTAGGCCATAGCGCAGCCATGGCCGGACGTGTAATGCCAGGTTGAGTTTTCAGGCAGAACTTGGACATAGCCATAAGGGCACCGGTATTGCCAGCCGAAATACATACCTCGGCCTCACCTTCTTTCACCGCCTGAATTGATTTCCACATGCCCGATTTATATCTACCACGACGCAAGGCCTGGCTAGGTTTATCGTCCATAGAAATGGAAATTTCACAGTCCACGAACTCTGAAATCGCCTCAACAGCTGGGTACTGCTTCAGTATCGGTAGTACAGCGGCTTCTTCACCAAAAATCTTAAACTTAATGTTTGGTCGCCGCTTTATAACGATGTCGGCACCGCTGATGACAGTTTCGGGTCCAAAATCACCGCCCATAGCATCAAGTGAGATCGTTAGTTCTTTTGACATGCTCAGTATTGCCGACTAATCCAAAAAATCGGGCGTTAACCCTATACCCTCAGAAGCTATAACGGTTTTTCATTCAGTTTTTTATTTTTTTTTCAGTTATTAACGATTTGAGGTCAGAAAATGGCCTGTGGGTATCTTCATCTGCTTCAATTTCCTGATTTTCTGTCAAAGGCTCATCCGTAACTGATTCTGCCTCGTCGCTTCTTGGAAACGGATCAATGGCTAAATTAAGCTCTTCAGCCAGGATCGACCAAACATCGATTTTGCCATCTTCAACAAAGTCTGGGAGGTCGTCTGCTTCGGGGTCGATGACGATTTCGCCGTCAATGATCTCATCGGTGAATTTACGAGTTTTGCTTGAGGGTGAGAGGAACTTACGATCAACAGGCTCTTCGATGTTCACTGTCATCGGGTCCAAAGTGACCACACATAGCTGAGTAATTTTTGCAGAGAGTTTGCCCCGGAATTGAGCTCCATTTTTCTGCCATCTACTAATCTTCAAATCAGCTGACAGTTCATCGACACTTTCAACATCTGTTGCCTGGGCCATTGCCTCCAGTTCTTTTGGCGATGCAACGATCGTCAATTTTTCACCGGATGGCGGTAGTTTTTGAATGTCGAAATGTAGCTGGGGCAGCATTGAATTATCAGTCATTATTTTGGAGCCAGACTAACTCACCTTTTCCAAGGTTTGTATAGCTTTGCTTTTCAAGATGCTGTGCGTTGCTCATAATGTAATCCGCCAATCCTTGTGCGTCGGCGATTTCAACATCACTCATATCCACAAAAAACCTTTCCCCGGCTTTGGTTTTGAGTGTTTCCATATCGTTTTGATCAATTGGTTGATCAAAGTCTTCTATCATCCCGTAAAAGCTTCGAATCATCTTTTTCTTGCGTTTTGGAACAGTTGTGTCGCCTACTCCAAGCTCTCTCAATGCTCTTTCCACATCGGCTACAAATAGATCAAACACTTCCTGACTAAGGTCTACTGCATCCGGATTTGATTCGGATCGAAGGCGTCTAGCCAACAGATACGCATGCAATGCCAACATATCAAAACGGCCCATTACCGTATCGGGAACGCCAAATGTGGCGAAAAAGAAGGGCTGACGCGACTGCGCCATAACACTGCCATAAAGCTCGCTAGGTATAGGATTTGCTGAAATTCTGGAAAAGAATCTGCTGAACATGGATAATTTTCATTCTCTTGATGGGATTAATTCATGAATTTGTTACTTATGAACTGAAACGCTGTGGTTGAACACACTGTATTTGTGATATAATCACTGCGAGGGAATTTTCGAGTAGGGGTATTAAGTTCAGATGGTTTTTCAAATGAACAAAAGACGCTTGGCCAAATCGAATGTTGCAGCTGTTACATTAGTTGCGTCTGCTTTGCTAGTCGGTTGTACTAGTATTCAACCACGCGTCATAAACCATGGTCCAGTCATCAGTCAGGATCAGTTGGATCTGGTTCCTGTGGGCTCGAGTAAGGATCAAGTGTTACTTGCGCTTGGCTCACCTTCGACCACCGGACAATTCGATACACAGGTATTCTATTATATTTCGCAAAAGCGTTCTAAAACTTTCGAGTTCCAACGCATGCAACTGGTCGACCAGAAAGTTTTGTCGGTTTATTTTGATGAAGAAGAAAACGTGAGCCGCATTGCCAATTATGGATTGCAGGACGGAAAGGTTTTCGACTTTATTTCCCGCACAACACCCACAGCGGGTGAAGACTTTACATTCCTGAGACAGGTTCTGACGGGCCGTGCATCGCCATCATCCGTTATTGATGTGGTGACCAGAGAACCAGGCGGTTCTACGCCGGGCGGCTTCTAAGAGAGACAGGAATAGTCTTACATCATTAACAAAAACAACCCCGGTAGCTTGATTGCTACCGGGGTTTTGTTTTTCCAAGAAAAACCCGCGCTTCAGGTTAGAAGCGCGGGTTTGATATTTTTAGTAATAGGCTTTCAGCGTTTGTTTAGTGTGCCAAAACAGCCAATAACAACAAGGCCACGATGTTCGTGATTTTGATCATCGGGTTAACCGCAGGACCTGCTGTGTCTTTGTATGGGTCACCAACAGTGTCACCAGTCACAGATGCCTTGTGCGCTTCACCACCTTTTTCGTGCTTTACACCATCTTTATCAACGAAACCGTCCTCAAAGGACTTCTTAGCGTTGTCCCAAGCACCGCCGCCCGCGGTCATGGAAACTGCAACGAAGAAGCCGGTTACGATCACGCCAAGAAGCATGGCACCCAATGCGGCAAAACCTTGTGACTTATCACCTGTAATCCAGAAGATAGCAAAGAAGCAGACTATCGGAGACAGTACCGGCATCAATGACGGGATAATCATTTCCTTGATCGCTGCCCTTGTGAGCATATCAACAGCACGACCGTAGTCAGGCTTTGATGTACCTTCCATAATACCAGGATCTGCTTTGAACTGACGGCGGACTTCTTCCACCACAGCACCACCAGCACGGCCTACGGCGGTCATTGACATGCCACCAAACAGATATGGCAGCAGACCACCGAAGAGCAAGCCAACAACGACGTACGGATTAGACAATGCGAAGTCTACGTTTACACCATCGAAGAAAGACCCGGCTTCTGCCTTAGAAGCAAAGAACTTGAGATCCTCTGTGTAAGCGGCAAACAGCACCAGGGCACCAAGACCGGCAGAACCGATTGCGTAACCCTTTGTAACGGCCTTTGTTGTGTTTCCTACAGCGTCCAACGCATCAGCGGTGCTACGAACCTCATCAGGCATCTCTGCCATTTCGGCAATACCACCGGCGTTATCAGTAACCGGACCGAAAGCATCAAGCGCCACAACAAAGCCAGCCAGAGCCAACATTGATGAAACGGCGATTGCGATACCGAACAGACCCGCAAGTGAGTAGGTTACGATGATACCCGCAATGATGATGATCGCAGGGATCGCAGTTGCTTCAAGAGAAACGGCCAGACCCTGAATAACGTTTGTACCGTGACCCGTTACAGATGCCTGAGAAATTGAGCGTACCGGGCGGTATTCAACACCGGTGTAATATTCAGTAACCCAAATAATCAAGCCTGTTATGATCAAACCGATCAATCCACACCACATCAAATCAGCACCGTTAAACGTGCTACCAGCTGCGGTGTAAGTCTCTTCAGTTCCAAGCCAACCGTAAACCAATGCAACCAGCGCAACCGCTGACAGAATGGCTGTCACGATAAAGCCCTTATAAAGAGCACCCATGATGGAGTTGTTTGCACCGAGCTTCACAAAGAATGTGCCGATGATTGATGTCACAACACATGTGGCACCGATCAGAAGCGGGAACAGCATCAGAGTGGTTGCCTGAGCACCATCAAAGAAGATCGAAGCAAGTACCATGGTCGCAACGATTGTAACAGCGTATGTTTCGAACAAGTCGGCAGCCATGCCTGCACAGTCGCCCACGTTGTCACCCACGTTATCAGCAATGGTAGCCGGGTTACGAGGATCATCCTCAGGGATGCCAGCCTCAACCTTACCAACAAGGTCTCCGCCCACATCAGCGCCCTTGGTGAAGATACCGCCACCAAGACGAGCAAAAATGGAGATCAAAGAAGCCCCGAATCCAAGTGCTACGAGAGAGTCGATTACTACACGACTTTCATTGTCCAGCCCCATGCCGGATGTCAGCAGCCAGTAGTAAATTGCTACGCCCAGCAAAGCCAAACCAGCAACGAGCAAACCAGTGATCGCACCAGACTTGAATGCAATGTCCAGCCCTGCCCCCAAGCTTTGGCTTGAAGCTTGAGCCGTGCGGACGTTGGCGCGCACAGATACAAGCATGCCAATAAAGCCAGCAACACCTGAAAGAACAGCACCAATGGCAAAACCAATCGCCACAAGCCAGCCGAGCAATATGCCGACCAACACGAACACTACTGCGCCTACAATAGCGATCGTCATATACTGACGTGTAAGGTAGGCTTGAGCGCCCTCTTGCACAAAACCGGCAATTTCCTGCATACGTTCAGTACCGGCATCCGCGTTCATGACTGAACTGGAAGCCCACGCCCCATATGCGATTGAAAGAAATCCGGCAATTATTGCCAGAATTAATGGATCCATTTTGTATTCTCCCTTTTTGGTGGAGCGCGAACAAGGCGGAATGCCCCTCCAAAAACCCGCGTCCTAAGAATAATGTCGGCCTGAGATCGGAATGATTCCCTGCCCCCCAAGCTTCGTCGGCGCCACACTATCCAGATGTGTTAAAAGGTCAAGAATTTGTTACCAAAACGCACCAAAAATGGAGGTTTTTGAGACTAATGGATTAAACTAACCAAGAAGCTCTAGTGATAGATCAGACAGATTGCAGAAACTTGTCAACGTCACCCCTGCTGCGAAGATGAAATACAGAAGCGCTTGCCGGCGCCTCTTCCAAGAGTTTAAGGGCTTTCAAGCGTCCATTTGACGGGTAATTATATATGAACTTCAGAAACTCCCAGAATGCTCCATCAATCCGCTCCGGGCAATCATCAGCCATGTCTGAACGCGATTTCCCCAATTGTGAAAGGGCTCTCTTTGTAACCCTGAACAGACAAAGCCATCTTGGAATATCCAGAAAAACGATTGTATCGGATCGAGAAGCTCGCTCATTGAAATTACGTGAGTAATTACCATCGAAAATCCAGGTGTCACGGCTGATGGCATCTGACACTAATTCTGAAATTGATTCATCAGATCGCATGACCCATTTGGGCTTCCAATAAATTTGATCCATGTGAACAACAGGGAGTCCTGTTTTATCCCCCAGTTTCAGAGCGAGCGAGGACTTACCGGAGCCTGAGCAGCCAATAATCATGACACGTTTCATTTTTGGATCTATCTGACGAAAACTATGCTTGGTTTGTCGTTATATTCCATTTTTTTGAATTTGATAGATTTAGCTTACGTCAAATCATTTGGCTCAAAAACATCTAGCAAATTTTCAAAGCGCTGGTTTCTTTCTCGATGAAAGCCAAAACAATGATACCAAGCATACAGCTGTTACCGGAAAAATCACCCAATTCAAGAAGTCCCAGCCGAAAGCATTCAGCGTTTGGCCTGACATGAGAGAAGCAAAGGCTACCGAACCGAAAATTATGAAATCATTGGTACCTTGGGCTCGATTCTTCTCTTCTGGACGATAGGTTTCTGTGACCATCGCTGTAGCCCCGATAAATCCGAAATTCCAACCAACCCCAAGAAGAATTAGTGATCCCCAGAAATGCATCAAGTCCAACCCACTTAGCGCAACTATTCCACAAGCGATCAGGATCAACAAACCAGAAGCCACTATGACTTCCTTGCCAAATCTTGCAATCAGAAGTCCGGTGATAAGGCTTGGTGCAAACATCGCCATCACATGCCATTGGATACCAAGTGTAGAATCCTCCACCGAATGACCGTGATGCACCATAGCCAGGGGAGCGCCTGTCATTACAAATGACATCAAAGCATAGCTGGAAGTCCCGCAAAGCACTGCCACTATGAATTTCGGCTGAGAAATGATTTCCAGCAGAGGTCTGCCCTCACCGCCGGAAGCAGTGGTGCTGTTCATCGAACCCAGATTTGAAGGATTGAGCATGGCAAGCACCAGAAAGCTCAGAACAAACAGGATGATTGCAGCATAGAACGCGCCGGCAAAAGGAACCGGATCCGCCAAATCGCCGGCATGGATAACCAGTTGGGGACCTATAATGGCGGCAGCCACACCGCCCAGCATGATCATTGAAATGGCTTTGGGTTTAAATTCAGCGGTTCCTCTGTCTGCCGCTGCAAACCTATATTGTTGGACGAACCCACCTGATATTCCGTTTACGGCCAACGCTGCACAGAAGAACCAAAAGTGCTCTATCGTGATAGCAAGGCCGGAAAGGATCATTCCAGCAATACCAATCACTGTTCCAGTCATGAACCCGATTTTGCGACCTACCCGCCGCATGATCGCATTAGCGATGATAGCGCCCACAGCCACTCCGATGTTGTAGGCTGTTACTGGTGCGGTCGCGAGGGACTTGTCATCACCAAGCAGATGTATGCCAACCAATCCTCCAAGCGCTATGTTAATGGGTGCTGAAGCGCCGCCCAAAGCCTGACAGAGCAGATAAAGCCACATGTTCTTTCTGGCGATTGCGTTTTCAGCAGACGCATTAATTTCACTCGAACTAATTGCTTCAGTGGACATAAATCAGGCTCCGAAATGATTGAAGCCGGAAGCTTTTAAGTTTATCTGCTTGCCGGTCTCGTCGATCACACTAACAGAACCATTGCCTTCCACAAGCTCTGCTATGCGGGTGACCTGAACTCCGCATTCTTCTGCTGCGTTCCTCAATGCGTCAGCATTATCTGGATCAACGGAAAACAGAATTTCGTAGTCATCTCCGCCACTTATTGCAGTTTCCAGCAAACTTGATTCAAGTGCAATTGCTTCCTGAACAGCTGTCGAAAGCGGCACTTCTGGCAAGTTCAGGCGCGCTGATACGGATGATGCCTCACAGAGTTTTTTCAAATCAGCAACCAATCCATCCGAAATGTCCATTGCTGAAGATGCAAATTGCCGTATCGCACTGTACATTGCAGTCCGCGGCTCCGGTAAAAGGTATCTGTTGATCAGGAATTCCTGATGCTGAGTCGCAAGACCTGGTAATTTTTCCTGCCGTGCCAGCAAACCAAGCGCTGCATCACCTATCGTTCCGGTCACATAAACATGCTGACCGGCCTTACCACACAGACGGGATGTGTATTCAACCTCAGGAATTTCTCCAAAAGCGGTGATCGAAATTACCAAGCCAGCGTTTGACTTGAATGTATCTCCTCCACTCAACGAGATATCAAATTGTTTGCAATCTTCACCTAGCCCTTGGGCGAACTCTGAAACCCAGTTTTCGTCTGTTTCAGCGCTTAACCCTAGCGCCAGAGAAAAACTCTTTGGCTTAGCACCTTTTGAAGCAAGATCAGAAATATTCACCCGAAGTGCTTTCTTTGCAATCAGCGCTGGAGGATCATCGGGAAAAAAATGAACACTGGAAGCAAGCGCATCCTGTGTCACAACAATAGAATTGCCTTTTTCTGGTATGAAAAGAGCGGCATCATCTTTCAGTCCGAAGCTTCCCTCACCAGACAAGGGAGCAAAATATTTGGCGATCAGCGAAAACTCATCATTCAGCTTTGCCACCAAACTCACCCTCTCGCAGTTCCCGCGCCAAAGTGTCCAGAAGGGCGTTCACAAGTCTTGGTTCTTCTTCAGTGAAGAATGCTTTTGTGACCTCGAGATATTCGCTGATAACGACACGAGCGGGCACGTCTTTACGCTTAAGAAGTTCGAACGTGCCACAACGAAGAATTGCACGCAGCAAGGTGTCTATCCTTGATAGTGGCCAGTCATTGGGCAGAGTTTTATGGATCAGTGGATCCATCTCCTTCTGTTCCTTGACCACTCCGGAAACCAGACCTCGAAACCATGCCAAGTCGGCTTCCAGATATTTTTCACCATCCAGTTCCTGACCAATTCGCATTGTTTCGAATTCATGTACCACATCAGAAATCTTTGCTCTGGACACATCCATTTGGTAAAGCGCCTGTACAGCAAAAAGGCGAGCAGAGCCGCGCTTGTTTACCGTTTGATTTGCTTCGTCTTGGTTCAGAATTTCAGACATTCAAACCTATCCCAGTGACGCCTTGAGGGAGATCATATCAAGAACTGCCTGAGCAGCCCCTCCCCCTTTGTTTTTTTCCGATTTTTTGGCTCTGGCCCACGCTTGTGCCTCATTTTCAACGGTTTGTATGCCATTACCCAACGCAAGACAATGTTCTACGGTAAGGTCCATGAGAGCTCGGGCTGATTCATTTGCAACAATGTCATAGTGGGTTGTTTCACCGCGAATTACACAACCGATTACCACATAACCATCATAATTCTTGTCTGAGCAAACAGCTATTGAGACTGCTGCCGGAATTTCAAGAACGCCGGGAACCTTCACATAATCGTATGAAACCCCTTCACGGTCGAAAACCTCTTTGACACCTTCCATCAAACTGGCAGAAATTTCGGTGTAGTATGGAGCATCCACTACGAGGATATGTGGGTTATTCGCCATTTCTTTCTCCGGGTCAGCAAGTTCAGACCAAATTTTGCGCAAATGCTTTCGCTGGTGGTCAAACCATGCTCAGTTGATTTAAGCAAGTGGGAAGTGAAGCAACCGATTAATTTGTTTGCGCCAATGGTGCAAATTCAGTTGTTGCCTCCGGAACCGGCTCAGGTTTTGGCTCAATCTGCTCAAGAATTCGCTGGTGGACCTTCGGATGATCGGCCAAAGCGATGTGAGACGTATTGTATTTGAAGCTGTTGTAGACTGTTGTTCTGTTTCCTCTCGCAACGCGAGACTTGGTCCTGAAGCAGGTCAATCCAGTACAGCTGAAATTATCAACTCTGCTCACATTATCACGAATCGGGCTCATTGCCGGGCCCTCTATGGTGACCATGTAGTTGATGGGTATGTTTTTACGCGCGAGTTCGCTTGCGATCCACGTGACAATGTTAGCGCCAAAACTGATCCCGATCATATTGATTTCAACATTCGGGTCGGCAGCATATTCAGCTTTAATCTCACGAGCGACACGACGCCTGATTACCGTAGAACTTTCCACAAATGAGGCATAATTATACAGTTCAGAATTTGGTATTTTCTTTGCCAGATTGCTGAAACCGTAACCGATCGAATCCACTGAACTCGCAAGTCCATTTATGAGATAGGTTTTGCGATTGACAGGTTTGGGAACCGTTTCAAATACTGTATTTTGAGAGGCGAATGCTACCTGAGGTGCCTGATCAATGGGTTTTGATTGCGGCTGAGGTACGACGCTTGCCGTATTTGTCTCCGCAGGCTGGATTTCCGGCTGGATCACCGATTGCAATACATTCTGGTCGCCGCTTGATACGCAGGCTGTGAGGAGCAAAATTCCTAGTAGTGGGAAAGCGTTTCTTGTTACCATATCAGTGCATACAACATCTCTGCCAATTTGTGCATTGAAGTGCAAAACACAACAATTTGCACATTTTAAGACGTTAAATCACTTTGGTTAACGATTAGCAAAGGCCTAATCCCGAAGCTATGGTAACTTTTTGTTTTAGCTTGTCTCCGCCAATCGCGCTGCGTAGCGTGCCATCTGGTCTACTTCCAGGTTAATTTTGTCACCTTTCACACGTTCTTTCCAAGTCGTGACTTCCAGACTATGACGGATCAAGAGCACATCGAAAGTATCGCCATTCACTTCATTGACCGTCAAAGATGTGCCGTCCAATGCAACCGAACCTTTAGCTGCGATGAATTTGGATAGCTCTGCGGGTGCTTTAATTGTGAACCGGACAGCATCACCCTCTTCTTGTACGTCAATTATCGTTGCCATGCCATCAATGTGACCTGAAACGAGGTGACCACCCAATTCATCGCCGATTTTCAATGATCTTTCCAGGTTAATGCTATCTCCAGATGAGAGGGTTCCAAGCGTGGAAAGACGCAGCGCTTCCTCCCAGGCCTCTACGTCATACCAGTCGTCTCCCTTCTCAACTACCGTGAGACAAACGCCATTGTGCGCAACGGATGCACCGATATCTACAGAAGATAAATCGTAAGATGTGGATACGCGGATGCTTTTGCCCTTTGGCAAATCGGTTATTGTCAGAACCTGACCCACATCAGTAATTAAGCCGGTAAACATTCAATTCTTCTTTCTCATTCGCAGGGAACGGTCACATCCAAATACGAGTTCTTGTTCAATGCTGAAGCCTGCAGGCGGTGACTGTGGTGTGAAGGAAGCAAAAACGCCCTGCCTGTCTTCAGATGGGCTTTCGGGTTCTCCACCCACATGTACTATAATTTCGTCAACAAGATCTTCGTTCAGGAAACTTGCTGCCAACAAGGCTCCCCCCTCTACCATGATGGACTGGATCCCAAGAGCTCCCAGATCTTCCAGTAACTCCGGCAGAGCGATAAAACCGTCTTCAAATTCGCAAGTCAGAAACCTCACGCCATTACGGGTGAGCATTTCGCGCCATTCCTGAGGTGAGTTTGCATCACCAGCCACTATCGTTTGCAGTTTGGTTGCTTGCCCAACCAAATGACTGTCTGCTGACAAGCGGGCCTTTGCATCGAGCACAACCCGAATTGGAGAACGTTCTTCAAGGCCAGGCAAACGGCAGTTCAACCAAGGGTCATCGGCGAGCGCTGTACCACTGCCAATCATTATTGCGTGGTGTCTTGCCCTCACCAAATGGGTTTGAAGACCAGATGCCTTGCCGGAAATCTTCAAATTTCCGCACTGTGTTGAACCAATTAGCCCGCCTTCGCTCATAGCCAATTTCAGGGTCACAAACGGTCTGGATGTGTTTCTGGCTTTTAAATACCCCTGGA
>CAWUJF010000007.1:0-17638 GCA_963922405.1 uncultured Hyphomicrobiales bacterium
TGATTTGCGATCTCGGGATATTTCTCGATATCCATTTTGACAAGTTTCACCTTGCCTCGTGTGGCTGCAACTGCAGACTCCAAAACCGGAGCCAGTTGTTTACAGGGACCACACCATTCTGCCCAGAAATCCACCAAAACCGGCATCTGCATGGATGCTTCAACCACTTCGGTCATGAATTCTTCGGTGGATATATCTTTTACAGGGCCGCTCGCTTCACCTGACGCTGACCCATTACCACCAAAGGAAACACTAGCGCTGTGTCCGCTGCCAAAACCATATTCATTTTGATCGCTCATTTCACTTCTCCGCTTGTTCCATTTCCGGTGTTGTGGAAACTTTGATTATTTCGGGATCATGACCCACATGGGCAAGGAATGCTAACAAATCTTCTCTTGAGATGGTGGTTGTCATGGTATTTGTCAAAGGGTGGCAGTTGATCATGTCGTAACGCAATAATGGTTCATCAATAACAACCTTTACCAGATTGTTTTTGTCATTCATGGGTGCGAATGCTGTCACTGAACCCGGCATAACGCCTAGCAATTCCATTAGAGCGTCCGGCTTCCCAAATGATACGCGACCTTTAGCGCCAATCAGTCCGTGAACAGAATTGAGTTTAATTTCTGCTGTTCCTTCGGCAACAATCAGAAAGAAATTTCCCTTTTTGTCCTTCAAGAAGAGATTTTTCGTATGCCCACCCGGGATGTCTTCCTTGATCTTTGAGGACTCTTCCACCGTAAACACGGCATCGTGTTCATATGTTTTCGTTTCAAAATTCAACTCTTCGAGCAAATTGAACAGTTCTTCAGGGGTAGCAGGCATGTGATTTTTCCAAATATTTCAGTGCCAGCAATAAGTTGTGAGGTTCTGAATTTCAACCTGAATCTGCGTTCATTCGGAAAGCTGGCAAACTTACATAAACCTTATTGGAAAAAACGGCTTGCATTTCTTATCCGCTTGCTTCATACAGCGCTTCGAACGATTATCGTTTCGCCGAGCGGGCGTAGCTCAGGGGTAGAGCATAACCTTGCCAAGGTTAGGGTCGTGAGTTCGAATCTCATCGCCCGCTCCAGTTTTCCAGACAATGTGATAAAATTATCCGATATCCTAGTGATGTCGGCTGAGGAAAGCTGCAATGGTTTCAACTACACCTTCAGACAGGGGCTTTTCAGGCTGCTGATAAGCTGCCAGATTATCCTGAATATCATCGGTCAAAACGTCTTTTAGTACGTGATTGGCATTGGGAATAATGGTTATCTCAGCAGACGGTTTAGCGGCTGCAAATAATTCTGCGTTGGCGACTGACACCTGAATGTCCTTTCCACCCTGTATCACAAGAACAGGCAGGTTTAATTCACTCAACATCCTGGCAGGATCAAAGTTCATCAGATTGGATATGTAGCCTTGCACATTGCTTGCGAAGAGTTGTTGAAGAGCGGGGTGGAAGCCTGAAACGTCAACAGTCTCTCCGGCTTCAAGTTTCTCAATGATAGAGAATGCGTCCTCCAGAATGGGTTCATTTGCAGGATTGTCTTTTAATTGTTTCCTTAGAACATCACTAAAGGGTTCTGCTGGAGTAGCTGCTAAAATCAGACCACATATGTTACTCTTTGTCAGCGCACTTTGGAGCGCGATGATGCCGCCTTCACTATGACCGAGCAACCAGATGCATTCTCTACCGGTCTTTTCGCGAATCGTTGAAATCCAATTCCCGATATCGTCCGCATAGTCCTGAACGCTAACCTTGTTGGGATCTGGTATGGCTGCTCCACTGCCGAACAAGCCACGTTTGTCTATGCGGACCGAGGCAATGTTGTTTTTCGCCAGATCTCCAGCCAAGTGTTTGTAAGGTGCTGCGGTTACACCCATCGGGTTGTTCCCATCCCGGTCCGTTGGTCCGGAGCCTGGAATAACAATTATGACAGGCGCATCTTTTTCTGAGCTCGGTTCCTGAAAACTGCCTTTCAGCGGCCCTTGGGGACCGGGTGCTTCGATCTCTGTCATCGTTGTTTGTGCCCTGCTGCTTGGTTGTGGCATGAACAGCATGACGGGTAGCAGAAAATATACAAGTCCTGGTACTAAGCCCGTAGACCTCACGCCCTGGCCCGTTTGCGTTGGGGGTCGATGAACGGGATATCTGAAATTGTTCCTTTCAGGCGCTTCATGTGACCGTCTAATTGGCCCACTTCCAGTTCCGTTCCGTTTTCGCTGTGTTCTACTGCCAGTCGGACAATCGCTATTGTTTTTTCCAGCATCGGTGACCGAGTGGCAGATGTCACTACACCCACTTGTCGTTCACCGCTTAATACGGGCGACCCATGATGGGGGATATCCTCACAGCTTAAAATAAGACCCTTCAACAGTTTCCGTGGGTCTTTCGCATTTCTCTCCAGTGCCTGTCTGCCGACGAAGTCGGCTTTCTTCAGATCGACTGCAAAACCAAGGCCAGCCTCATAGGCATCAATACCCGGTGCGAATTCAGCGTTTGCAGCCGCCAATCCAGCCTCAATGCGGATCATCTCGAGTGCAGCACTGCCCATGGGCGTGATGCCAATCTCCTAGCCAGCTACCATTACCTTGTCCCAGATCTCAACTGCATGAGATTTGGAGCAGAAAATTTCATAACCCAATTCACCCGTATATCCTGAACGGGTCAGCATGAATGGTGCACCTTCCCTGTGGTCCAGCCTGGCAACCGTGGCACCAAACCACTTTACCTGATCAAGATTTGGGACGTGTGGTTGGGTGAATACGATCTTTCTGAGAAGATCCCTGGATTTTGGACCTTGGAGCGCAAGGTTTGGCAGAGAAGACCGCATGTCATGAATGCGTACCTGCATTCCGTGTTTGCTGGCTAACTCTTCTAGCCAGCGACCACTTTCTTCCGATCCACAGCACCAGCGGAACAGATCCGGCGCCATGCGGAACAGGGTCCCATCATCAATCACTGTTCCTGCTTCGTCACACATCAAAGTGTAAGTGCCACGCCAGACTGCGAGCTTGGCCACATCTCTGGTGAGCGCCAATTGTAGCAATGCACCTGCATCGGGACCAATGATGTCGAACTTGCGCAAACCACTCATGTCCTGAAGCGTTACTTTTTCACGGCATGCCCAATATTCCCCGATCGTTCCCCAGGAAGGGTAGGTGATTGGTGCCCACATGTTTCTGGCAGGGGCAAATTGATCTGTGAGTGGTGCGAGCCTTTCATGGAAAGCTGATTCCTCGCTGACTGTCATAGGGGCATCTTCCTTTTCCCGATATCCTATCGCCCGGGTTATGCGTGTGTCTGGTTTATAAATCCTCACATGGACATCGGTTGGATTCCAGCCATTAATCGGGTCGATATCATCAGGGCATGCTGTTGAAACACATACAAGATCATCCATTGCTTCCATGGCGACAAAGTCGCCGGCACGTGAATGGGATTCTGCAGTCATCAGTGCATGGGAGTGTGGATCGATCCAGGTGTTCCAGAAGAAATTGATCGCTGGCCATGCACTTCTACGTTTTACACCGAACGGTGCCACGGCATCCGAAATATTATCAGAACAGTTGACGTGGCCGGGAAATCCCCGCTCCTCGTATCCACGAGCAGTACATGCCATTCCGAATGTGTCGTGGCGGCCGCAGGTATCCTGAACCACTTTCAACATGGGTCGCATGTCTGCGTCAAAAAACTTGTCGAAGAGGCCAGGACCCGGAAAGGCGCAACGAACTTGAGATCTGGTCGCCGTGCTGTCGATCATTAATTCCTCGCCGGCATCCAATCCATCACGGCGAAAGGCCATGAAGTCAGAACATTGCTGGCCTTCCACGTCGATAATCTGGAAAAATTCACCCCTTTTAACCTGGTAAGACAAAGCGGAACCTCTGCTCACCGTAAATTCTTCTCTAACCTCGCCTAAAGGTGGCGGCAAAATCACCCCGTTGGTGTTAGCTTGCTTCAAACCAACTTTTGGGACGGGTCTTGTCTGGCAATTGATCAACTCGTCAATAGACAAAAGGTTCACGATCCAGACGGTGAGTTTTGATAAGGCTTTCAGTACCAGCTCGCCATCCTGACCTATCAGTCTGATAGAGCGGTTTTCATCGGAAACTCTACCACCGTTAGTGCTGATCCATGATTTCAGCTGATGATTGTCGAAACTTTCCCATTCAATCGCTTTGTCTGCTGCCAGGTTTAGCGCGGAAAGTCCATCATTTCCGCGATCATCGAATGCAACTGCTATGAGGTTGGTTTGTTCATCCAGATTTGAAAAATAAAGCAGGTCGCCGGAATTCACGTCAAATCTGACACATGCTCGAAGGTCAATCTTCTGCTCAAACAGTCTGTCTTTTGTGGGAAAACCCGGGAAATCCCGACCCGTATTGAGCCTGCCAATATTGTTTATCCTTGAAACGACATTGTCTCCGAACATGTCGCACCACCTGACTTTATTTCGACCGGGTAATGTTTATAATTGTAACTAGTTACAAAAGCAATAACAAACTGCCCGCCAAGTTGCGAAATTCGATTTTCATCGCTAATTATCTGTTCTGTTGGGAAAGGCTAAATCATGAGAAGCAGAAAACGAGCCAATTTGCGAGAAGTCGCTTTGAAGGCCGGTGTCTCTATTGCGACTGCTTCGCGCGTGATTAACAAGTCCGGGTCTGTTTCTGAAAAAGCCCGCGTTAAAGTCAACGCCGCAATTGAGGAACTGAAGTTTGTGCCGAGCGCTGCTGCAAAGGCGATTAACTCGGGAAGGACCCGTACGGTTGGTGCTTTGGTGCCTACACTGGACAATGCAATTTTCGCGAGATTTCTCAGATCACTGGAAAACGAATTCGCAAATTCCGGACTGTCCCTTGTCGTATCCTCAACCAACAATGATCCTGAGCTTGAACTGGAAAGAGCCAAGAAACTGGTTCAGATCGGTGTGGAAGGATTGTTGATCTCGGGTACAGATCATAGCCAGGAATTCCACGAACTTATTGAGAAAGTTCAGCTTCCGACCGTTGCGACGTCATTTTACGATCCTGATTACCATCTGCCGACAATTGGATATGACAATAAGCAGGTTTCGCAAAAAGCGCTGCGCTATCTTGTGGGCCTTGGGCACAAACAGATCGGAGTCATACATGGTCCTACTGCAAATAATGACAGGACCAGAGCGCGCCTAGCGGGATTGAACGAACTTGCGGAAGATGTGGTGTTTGTGTTTGCAGAAACTGAAATGACGGTTGAGGGCGGTTGTGAAGCCGTCATATTGTTTTTGAACTCTGAAAACAGACCGTCAGCTTTGATATCCCTGTCAGATGTGCAGGCAATTGGTGCTATCAGCGAACTTAAACGTCAGAAGCTTCATGTACCAGGAGACATGTCGATTGTGAGTGTCGACAATCTTCCCGCGTCCCAGTTTTTGGAACCTGCATTGACTACGGTGAACCTACCGGTCGCGGAAATGGGTGAGTATGCAGCACGGGCTATTTCAGGTTGGATAGAAAACAATGAGAGGCCGGAGAGCATTCTGTTGCCAGCTGAAATCATGATACGTGAATCCGCTGTTGCCTTGCATCAATGATAAAATTGTATCGGGTCCAGCTTGTCTGTTTAGCTTATTTTCAGTATAGCCTTTGCTAGAACTGCTGATCAGACGATTTCAGCTTAATTCAGGATGATTTGATATGGAAAAATTCACAAAACTTACCGCCGTAGCGGCACCGATGCCGATCATTAACATCGACACCGATATGATCATCCCGAAAGATTACCTAAAGACAATCAAGCGCACTGGTCTGGGTAAAGGCCTTTTCGCCGAGATGCGTTATCATGAAGATGGTAGCGATAATACCGATTTTGTGCTCAATAAAGCTGCGTATTCTTCAGCGCAAATTCTTGTGGCTGGTGATAATTTTGGTTGTGGCTCCTCTCGCGAGCATGCGCCGTGGGCACTGCTTGATTTCGGAATTCGCTGCGTCATTTCCACCAGCTTTGCCGATATCTTTTACAACAATTGCTTCAAGAACGGTATTTTGCCTATCACTGTAACCCAGGATGAGCTTGATCAGCTAATGGATGATGCGGAACGCGGCGCAAATTCGACCCTGACTGTTGATCTGGAGTCGCAAACGATTTCCGGACCAGATGGCGGTACCATCAATTTTGATATTGATCCGGCACGCAAGCAGCGTCTGCTGGAAGGCATTGATGATATCGGTGAAACTTTGGGCAGAGTGGATGACATCTCAGCGTTTGAAAATAGAAACACCGAGAGTCGCCCCTGGGCTTAAGCTGACTGATACAGCTGTCTAAAATCGAAAATTAGCGGATTTCAGACTTTGTTGTGAAAGTCTGTATAGCTCTGCTGTCTCTCACAATTTCAGAAATCAGAGTATAGAAACCGGGTTTTGGTGGTATTTTGCGTCCGGCGAATCCTGACCAGCTGGCTTTGTGGTTGTCGAGTGGTTCGGTCAGATTGGTGGCGATCATTCCATCCGGCCCATTTAGTGTGATGCGGATTTGATCACCTTTATCCAAATTGATGAACCATACCCATCCCACAGTTGCTTCATCCCCCTGTTTTGCTTCAGCTGGCCCACCTCTAAGTACCAATGATTTATGGTTGATTACCTCACCGGCAATCCCGGATGCCAATAGTCTCGGGCTCGTATCGGTAAATTTTTTCAGATCGTCGGGCTTGAAGAAACTCTTTGTAATCTCTTCCGTCGAGCAAGAATTTCCGGGCTGTAAGCCAGTAACTGCATCGAGCCACTGACCTTCCTTGCGGACCGTAAAATGGAGATGTGGAAATTGCGTCAGCCCACTTACACCCACATTGCCTAAAACCTTTCCGGCGTTGACACGCTCGCCCCTCTTTACTCTCACCGATCCCTTGAGCATATGGCAGTATTGACTTTCGTAACCATTGCCATGGTCTATCACAACGCCATTGCCACACTCGCGGCCACGGACGCGGCTCTGGTCTTCATTTGTGCGTACCAGACGATCATTCATATCGTTTCGTACTCCTTTAACTACTCCAGAGGCACCGGCAAGGACTGCCACACCTTTTTTGAGATCCTCAATTGTTCGAACCCTAATATCTGTTCCCTTATGACCGTCATAAGTGCTTTTCCCACAAAACGGATCAAGAATACCCGGTCCGGGGTCAAGGTCCACATAGCTTTGTACAAAACAGTCAACCGAGATTGTGCAATCTACCGGTATCTGGAAAACAGGCCGGTTCTTATTTGTTTCTGCTCGGGTAAGGGCAGGAATTCCGGATAAAAATATCAAGGTTAGACAGGCTAACCATTGCATTGAGGCGTATGAGTGTTTAATCACGGTTCAAACTCTAACAGCGTTTCCAAAAGGGTGTTTCATGGCAAAGCGTAATGTCTTTCTGTTGCCTGGTGATGGTATTGGACCAGAGGCTACAGCGGAAGTAACAAAAATTATCAATTGGATGAATGAAAATCTAGATAGCGGATTTGTCATTGAGCAGGGGCTTGTAGGTGGAGCAGCCTATGACGCTCACGGTGAATCCATTTCCGATGCGGATATGGAAAAGGCGATGGCCGCAGATGCGGTACTTTTCGGTGCGGTCGGTGGGCCGAAGTGGGATGATGTTCCTTATGAGGTGCGCCCGGAAGCAGGCCTTCTTCGTTTGCGTAAAGATATGGAGTTGTTTGCAAACTTGCGACCAGCAATCTGTTATCCCGCACTTGCCGATTCTTCGTCACTGAGAAAGGACGTGGTTGAAGGTCTGGATATCTTGATCCTGCGTGAGCTGACAGGTGGCACTTATTTTGGTGAGCCAAAGGAAATTACCGATCTGGGTAATGGACAGAAAAGAGCAATCGATACGACTGTATACGATACGTATGAAATCGAGCGCATTTCTGCGATGGCATTTGAATTGGCCCGGACCCGAAGCAATAAAGTCTGTTCCATGGAAAAACGGAATGTGATGAAGTCCGGTGTTCTTTGGAATGAGGTGGTAACTCAAACCCATAAGGCTAACTATGAAGATGTGGAGTTGACGCATATGCTGGCGGACGCTGGTGGTATGCAGCTTGTGAGATGGCCAAAACAATTCGACGTCATTGTCACAGACAACTTGTTCGGTGATATGTTGTCAGATGTGGCAGCAATGCTTACCGGTTCTTTAGGTATGCTGCCTTCAGCTTCTCTTGGCGCGCCGGATCCCGTGACCGGAAAGCGCAAGGCGCTTTATGAGCCGGTTCATGGTTCAGCGCCGGATATCGCGGGTCAGGGCATCGCTAATCCGATCGCCATGATCGCATCTTTTTCCATGATGTTGCGTTACTCATTCAATATGATCGAAGAAGCTGACAATGTGGAAAAAGCCGTCGCTAATGTTCTCGACAAGGGACTGCGGACTGGAGACATCTGGTCTGAAGGCAATGAGAAGGTGACCACATCTGAAATGGGTGATGCCATCCTTGCAGAGCTGCAAGCCCTCAGCGCCTAAGACAATTGAAGCCGAATTTCAGGTCTTTGTTTGAAAGTTGGTCCGGGGAATGGATGCTTAACCGCGAAATTTCTCCGGGCTTTCATTTTGAGGGTACTGCTACGTTTGAAGCGCTCTCTGTAAGTGCTTATTTGCTGCGCGAAAGTGGGCTGCTTCAAAGGGCTGACGGTCCGCCTATGAATGCTGCACGATCCTGGCACTGGGAACTTGAAGGCGAAAATCAATTAAAGATTTCTTATGACGAAGATCCGCCCCGACTCTATCACGCACTAAGTCTGCAGTTAAATGAAGACGGGAGTCTTTGGGTAGGTCAGGATTTACATCTTTGCGAGCCGGATGAATATGATGGCGAATATATTCTTGGTGAGAAAAAGCTGGAATCCATACAAACTGTAAGCGGGCCGAATAAAGCCTATAGGGTTCACTCAATTTTTCAGCGATGAATCAGTTAAACGAATTAACAGGGTTCCCGAAATAGCGCCCTTTTTTGCCGATGATTTGCGGTTTGTCGCTTGCACAAACGAAACTCTCTGCGCGTTCATCTGCAAGTTTGCGGGCAAGAACATTAGCGCCCTTATTCGCTCTTGCATCCACATAACCCACAACACAAGAGGTAGGATTTTCATGGTCAGCGACTTTTGAAACCACCAACACCTGTCCTTCGACTTTTTTGGACGGGACGCCATCAGAATCTGGATTTTCGATAAACCACCGCAATATTGTTGCGAACGGTTTTCCATCCTTTAGTCGCCATTCGATCGTGTCGTTGATGCGGTTAAACTGTCCAAAACTTTCCCATTGGTTGTTCAAACTGGCAACGTGACCGAAACGAACCATTTGTCTGAGATCACCTTCATCAAAATGGACCGGATATCCTTTGTAACCGGTACAATAAGCTGAAGCACCCTGTTCATACTCGGAGTGGAACACGCATGTTTTCTCAAAATTGATTTTTGTATAGGCGCTGTCAGCAGATAATGCGTTATTAATGCTGAGAGACAGAACCAATAATGAAGATGCGAGTAGTTTCATATCAACGTTTTAGAGCATTGGAATGATTGTTGTAACGATGAGTCTCTTGAGGAAGAAAATCAAAATCAAGACAACCATCGGGGTCAGATCTATGCCGTTAAAAGATGGAATAAATCTCCGGACCGGTCGGTAAACCGGCTCTGTGATCTGGTGCAAAAAACCACCGATTTGATTCACAAACTGGTTTGAGGAGTTGATCACATTGAAGGCGTACAGCCATGAAAAGATAACAGATGCAATGATAATCCAGGTAAAAATATCCATTACCAGAAATAAGGTTTCAAAAATAGCTATCATATTTTGCTCCCAAATGGCTTTTGCGCCATTTGCCCCGGAATAGGTAAGTAAATCAAGTCTGTTTGTTGATTTGGGCTGACCCGACCCATAATTCAAGGAATTCTTTCAACCATTTGCTGACGGCCTTGTCGTATTGAAGTCTTCCGTCGAAATGTTCTTCGCGCGATTTTGCTCCAGGCAAGGTCAAGCGTTCTGCTGCTTTTACCGTCCATCGGTTCATCATCCAATGGGTGACCTCGGAATGGAATTGCACCCCATACGCATTCTCTTTATATTTGAACGCCTGGTTTGGATAGGTTTCACCATTTGCCAAAAGTGTTGCATCAGATGGTAAGGAAAAACCTTCCTTGTGCCAGTGGTATACATGGTCCGGCCAATCCATCATTGCCTGACCCTCATTTGTGGGCCGAATGGGATAATAACCGATTTCTGTCAGTTCCTCATCGTGCTTGGCTACCTCGCCACCCAGATGTTTCGTGAGCATCTGCGCTCCAAGACAGATACCGAAAAGTGGTTTGTTTTCTTTCAGAGGCACTTCCATCCAGTCAATTTCGTCTTTAACGAAGTCATCCGGATCGTTAGCACTCATTGGTCCACCAAAGACAACGGCGCCGGCATAATCTTCCATGGTTTCAGGCAGTTTTTCACCAATTGCCGGACGGCAAGCTACAAGGTGATATCCCATCTGATCGAGGAAAAAACCACAACGGCCAGGTGTAGATCCTTCCTGATGCATAACCAGAAGGATTTTTGGCTTTTTAGAAACCTGCGTTTGAAAGTGCTGCATTAGTTTTCTTCATCCCCAACCCCACTGCGGCTCCAAACCTTCTTCTTCAGAAGCATTCGGTCGCGTCTGTCCACATTCAAAAGCTCTGAAATCCGCCAGACAACATTGTCTTCCAGCTCATGTAAGACACCATCTGCGAAAACCATTTCCCAAAGGTTTTCGACCATCGTTACTCGTTCTTCATGATTTAACGATTGTTTCAATATGCTGGTAAACTTGTAAAGGTCTATTGCCTCATGTTCAGCAATCTTCGCATCTTTGGCCAGACTTTTGGTTTGTTCGGCATCCAGATCAAAATGTTCCGCCAAAACTTCTGCCATTTTGAGCTTTTCTTCATCACGAACTACGCCATCAACTGCAATGACGTGATACATCAATGCCGCTTCAGCCAATTGCAATTTTGAATGCAGGAACTCGCGGGGTTCATCAGTGTTTGAAAGATCAGAAAGAAAATTCTTGATTAGGTCTAACATGCGAGCAGATTAGCGTCTAATACGTATGAATCAAGCCATTTTCGGCTAGTTTTGCCTATCCATTTGGCTAGGAAGTGTTGCTTATCATTGGCAGGCCGGGGGCGATTTCCTTCGCCTCAGCTGGCTGAGTGTTTTTTTGTATATTGACTTCGCGTTCCAGCTTTTTGGTTTCGAACGCTTGTTCTCTCAAAGCCTTTCTGTGTTTTCCTTGTTTCACCCAGGTAATGCAGCTTCCGATAAATACTCCGCAGATCAAAGAAATGAAAAGAAACACAAAAAATGGAAGCTCAATTGCAACTGCCGGGTTTTCTATGTTTGTGGGATCAACGCTAAAAGTCACCCAGTGCCTGTTTGCAACTGAAAGAAGGATCAGAACGATCGCCAATGGAGCGAGTATAAACAAATTCACCATCTTGCGCATGACGATCTCCAGATTCAGTGGTGTTGGATTTTAAAACTCATAATCCAAATGGAATTATTTGTTAAGGCGCTCGCGCAATTCTTTACCGGTCTTGAAAAACGGCACCCATTTTTCCTCTACACTGACTTGTTCGCCGGTTTTTGGATTTCTTGCGGTGCGTGCTGGTCTGTTTTTTACAGAGAATGCACCGAAACCTCTAAGTTCAACACGGTTGCCATCTGCCAGTGCTTGAGTAATTTCGTCCAATATAGCGTTTACAATATTCTCCACATCACGGTGATACAAATGTGGATTTTTGTCAGCAATCATTTGAACGAGTTCGGACTTAATCATTGGGGAGCCTCACTTGTTTATTGGGAACTTTGCCAAATTGATACCAAACCGTCAAGCAAGAGCCTGTCTCGCAAGGCTTTCTCTAGTTCAGCAGCCTCGCTGCCACCCAGTTCGATACCAAAAAGTTTTGCCAGTTTTTGCAATGCGGCAGGATTGTCAAAAATGCTGTCGCCCGGCCTTTTAGGTTTGTATTCTACGACCTTCAAATCCTTGTCGAGGCCTTTTTCATTGATCAACCAGTCTTTTGCCACCTGTTCACCACCGATGGCATCAATCAATCCTTTTTCAAGGCTTTGACTACCGGTAAAAATGCTTCCATCTGCTATTTCCAGAACTTCTTCCTTGGACATGTTGCGACGTTCTGCCACGAGATCAACAAACCATTGATAAGAGTCCTGAATCAGTCGGTCGATCATCGCCACAGCTTCCGGACTGGCTGTGTTAAATGGATTTGGTTCTGCTTTTAGCGGAGAAGATTTTATTGAGTTAACTTTCACGCCAATCTTGTCTAGCAGCTCGGATGCATCAGCATATTGGAAAAGTACGCCGATTGAGCCAACAATTGATGATCTTCTGGCCACAATATGATCAGTTGCCGAGGCTATCATGTATCCAGCCGATGCAGCCAACGTTCCAACGTTTGATGCTGTTGGTTTTTTGTCTGCCAACTTGCGGATGGTTTCGAACATTGCTTCTCCGCCAACGGTCGAGCCGCCTGGGGATGAAACATTCAGGATGACACCCTTTATCTTGTCGTTTTCACGGATATCACGAAGTAGTTTCAGCATTGGCTCATCATTTGTGATGACGCCGGTTACCTTAACCCTGGCGATATGATCTGCAGCTGTCCTATCCAAACCGCTTTTGCCTATTGCGATCCCAATTAAGGCCAACAAAGCAACAGCAAGGATTACAAAAGTAGCAATGCGCCAAAAGCTAATTTTCCGACGTAGCCGCCGACGGTCAATAATTTCATCTGCACTTATCGACAAAGAATTGATCCTCTTGAAGTCAAAAACGAATCCCGAAACGCGTTTCCATCTTATCAGTTATTGGCGTTTGCCTTATAATTCAAGGTTCTGTTTTCCTTAAAATAAAGGCGAAATAATGTGTATGCGTCACAGACTATATAGATTTGTAAACTTGTTTTCCAGATAGTCTATCAAAGGTTTTGTTGTGGGTGTCTCACCAGTTGCAAGTTCAATCAATTCAGGCGCTGAGTGCAATCTCCCCTTGCCATGAATTTTGTCACGAAGCCAGTTGAGGATTTGTTCAGTTTCTCCGTTTGCAACCTTCTCATTGCGGTCCGGCATATCCTTCAGCATAGCGGCGTCCAGACACGCAGAATATATGTTGCCAATGCTGTAGGTGGGGAAGTATCCGAACAGGCCTACAGACCAATGAACATCCTGTAAGACTCCGAGCTTTATGTCTTCGACTTCAAGCCCGAAATATTGAGTGAAACGTTTGTTCCATTCAGCTTCCAGATCGTCTACCTCAAGCTCACCAGCAATCATTGCCTGCTCCAGCTCGAACCGTAACAGAACATGCAAGTTGTAATGTACCTCATCAGCCTCGGTCCGAATGTAGCCTGTCTCCACCTTGTTCACCGCTGCATAAAATGCTTCAGGACTGGCGATGTTCATATCGGGAAAGAGTTTTTTCATTTGCGGGAACAGCCAGTTGGCGAAGGGAAGGGATCTTGCGATCTGATTCTCCCAAAAGCGCGACTGACTCTCGTGAACACCCATTGAACAATATTCTGCTGCAGGAAGAAACAGATCCGTTTTTCCCTGACTATAGAGCGCATGGCCCACTTCGTGCGCTGTTGAATAAAGGCAATTCAGCGGATCGGCTTCATCAGTTCTTGTGGTGATTCTGCTGTCTCCACCGCTGCCGGAACTGAAAGGATGAGTGGAAAGATCGATGCGGCCGGCGCTGAAATCGTAGCCAAGCTGTTTTGCCACTCTTGTGGCCAGATCCAATTGCTTGTCTTTAGCAAAATGACCTGAGACCCCTTCGGGTTGAGGTTTTTCTGAAATACGCTCGCGCAACGAGACCAGAGGCTCTCTCAGGCTTTCAAGGAGCGGTTGTAGAGTTTCAGTTTCCGACCCTGGTTCAAACTGATCAAGAAGGGCATCGTAGACGGACATACCATCCTGCGCGAGACAGGCTGCTTCCTGTCGTTTCAGTTCTACAAGCTTTTTCAGGGCCGGAGCGAACATTGAGAAATCCCGCTTTTCCCTTGCCTTGGTCCAGATCATTTGACCTTCGGCTGAGGCTTTCGCCAATTCACTGGCAAGTTGTTCGGGAATTTTCGTGGCATGCAAATGGCTGCGCTTTGCCTGGTCCACATTACATTGATCAAACTCTGACAGAGAACTTTGATCTATCTGAGAAAGCCATTCAGATATGCGCGGATCACTTTCTCTGGCATGAATAACGGCTGCCATTGCGCCGGCCTGTTCAGCGCGTTGCTGCGCACCTCTTTCCGGCATCATCGTTTCCTGATCCCATGCGATGAGGCCAGAGACCTGTGACAAGGCGGCAGTTTGTTTCAAATGATCCAGGAGAAGTTCTAAGGACATGGATTACCTATTCGTGATTTCTTTCTGAGGCAGGATGGTTTATGTAGCAGCTCTTCCATCTTGTAATCCATACAAAAAACATCGGAGACGAAATCGTGTCAAATTCAGCCTCAGAAATTATTCTGCATAATTACCCTCAGTCTCCGGTTGCTGAGAAGGTGAGGGTAATATTGGGCATTAAGGGTTTGTCCTGGTCATCCGTTGAAATACCCAGAATTCCACCCAAGCCGATGCTTACCAAGCTGACAGGTGGATATCGCCGTACACCGGTTATGCAAATTGGCGCGGACATTTATTGTGACAGCCAGTGTATCATTCGGGAGCTGGAGCGTCGCTTTCCCTCTCCAACGCTTTTTCCATCGGATAATACCGAATTATTATGGTGTCTAAGCAGATGGGCGGATGGAGACTTCTTTGATCTCGTCGTGAAGATTGTTCTGGGATCTAACAGGGAGAACCTTCCTGCAGACTTCGCTGAAGACCGTGGTAGGTTGTATCTCGGTCCCGACTGGGCTGCAGGCCTTAAGGAGGCCGATGAAAAACTGCCTCATCTGGTTTCCCAGTATCGTGTTGTACTTTCATGGTTGGAGCAACAACTTTCAGATGGACGAAGTTTCTTGCTGGGGAATGATGTGGCTGCAATCGATGCACTTGTCTACTACACAGTTTGGTTTGTGAGAGGTCGTTGGGACAAGGGTGCCAGTTTTCTTTCAGAGTTTCCTCATTTGGAGCGCTGGGAAACAAATGTGCGTGATATTGGTCACGGAACAATCGGTGATATGAGCCCTGAACAGGCTATTGAGATTGCTGGCAGTTCAATACCAATTGAGATTTCCAGGGATTCGACCAATGACCCCCAGGGCCTTTCGGAAGGAATGAAAGTTACGGTTTCTCCCGATGTGGATGGTGGTGAACAGCCTGTCGAAGGTCAGATTGTTGCAGTTGATGCGGAAAGCATCACAGTTGCACGTAATGAAGCTGACCTTGGTATCTTGCATGTGCATTTTCCGCGGGCCGGATACAAAATTTCAGAAACTTCCTGATTTAATCGATGCATTGGAGCAAAAACGACTCCTTTAGTTGGAAATTCCTGCAAAACTTCATATGTGGTTACAAGGAATAGCGGAAAGATACCAAATGACTGAGCTGACGAAAGAAACAGTTTTAACGCAACTCGCCAAGGTAAAAGGGCCCGATCTGGAAGGTGATATTGTATCTCTTGGCATGGTGGATAATGTTCTCGTGAATGACGGGAAGGTCATTTTTTCTATTAACGTGCCAGCAGAACGCGCGGAGGAACTGGAGCCAATGCGGGCAGCGGCTGAGAAAGCAGTTAGTGGCCTAGATGGTGTCGAGAAAGTAACAGCCGTGCTAACCGGTGAGAGAAAACCAGGTTCTTCACCCGTAAGACCCGCGCCGTCAGCAGCCCAAATGGGTTCGGTTCCTCCACCCATGCAGGCCCAGGCGCGTGGCGGCGCAAATCCTGGAGCGGACACGAAAGTTGGTGTTCCAGGCATCAAAAACATTGTAGCTGTTGCTTCAGGTAAAGGTGGTGTTGGTAAGTCTACCACTTCTGTCAATCTGGCGTTGGGTCTGGCGGCTCACGGAATGAAAGTGGGTATTCTGGATGCGGATATTTACGGTCCGTCCATGCCACGCATGCTCGGCATAACTGACAAACCAACGGCACAGGGTAAAGTTCTCTCGCCGCTGGAAGGTTTTGGGCTCAAGGTGATGTCCATGGGATTCCTTGTGGAAGAAGAAACGCCCATGATCTGGCGCGGCCCGATGGTTATTTCTGCACTCACCCAGATGCTGCGAGAGGTTGCGTGGGGTGATTTGGACGTACTGATCGTAGATATGCCGCCGGGAACCGGTGATGCTCAACTCACCATGGCCCAGCAGGTTCCTCTGGCCGGTGCCGTGATTGTTTCAACACCTCAGGATATTGCGCTTATTGATGCCCGTAAGGGTCTGAATATGTTCCGGAAGGTAGAAGTGCCGATCCTGGGAATTATCGAAAATATGAGTACGTTCATCTGCCCTAAATGCGGTGAACAGTCCGATATTTTTGGGCACGGTGGTGCGAAGTCAGAAGCCGAAAGGCTTGGCGTTCCATTCCTGGGTGAAATACCTCTTCATATGGATATCCGGACAAATTCTGATGGTGGTACGCCAATTACAGTTTCGGATCCTGATAGTCCGCACGCTGTGAGATATCGCGAAGTGGCAAGTGAAGTGCTTGGCAGGCTGGAAGCCGAAAGCGCCAACGGGCCGAAGATTGTATTTGAGTAAACCTTACCGGTGAAATCACAGGCCCAGGATTGCTCTTGCTTCTTTTGCAGAAGCAACGGGTCTTTCGTGTTTTTCGCAAAGTTCAACGGCGACATTTACCAATGCTGCGTTCGACGGTGCAAGAGTTTCCTTGTTCATGCGGACGTTGTCTTCAAGGCCAGTCCGCGTGTGACCGCCCAGTTCCAGAGACCAATCGTTTAGCAGGACCTGATTTCGACCAATCCCTGCTCCACACCATGTGGCGTCCGGGCAGAGGCGTTTAACGGTCTCCACATAAAACTCAAATGTGCGACGGTCAGCAGGCATGGCATTTTTAACGCCCATCACAAATTGGATGTGGAGTGGCCCTTTTAGTCGCCCGTCCTTTTCCATCTGTGCGGCCTGGTGGATGTGGCTTAAGTCAAATGCCTCAATCTCCGGTTTGATGTCATAAGTGATCATCTCCTCAGCCAACCAGTCCACAAGATCAGGCGGGTTTTCATAAACGCGCGTGGGAAAATTATTTGAACCCACTGTCAGAGAGGCCATGTCCGGTTTGAGTGGCAACATGCCTCCGCGTTCCTGCCCAGCACCGGAGCGTCCTCCGGTCGAATATTGTATGATCATGTCCGGGCAATGTTTGCGTAGACCCTCTCCAAGTTTTGCAAAGCGTTCTGGATCGGAAGTAGGTGAACCATTTTCCATTCTCACATGGCAGTGGGCGATTGTTGCGCCGGCTTCAAAAGCTTCGTGGGTGGACTCTATTTGTTCGTCAATTGAAATTGGCACAGCAGGATTATCAGACTTTTGCGGAAGAGATCCGGTTATGGCTACGCAAATTATGGCTGGATTGGTCATTTGGAATTGGCACTCAGTTTCTTAAAACGGCAATTTTCTTTTGTCCTTCTATACCCTCAATTTCCGTTTCGATAAACTCCGGCGCCAGATTTCCG